>JBKCGI010000147.1:0-45007 GCA_046303515.1 Flavobacteriia bacterium
ATTATAATCAAAATAAAAAAACTTAAAATATTGTTGATTATAATAATTCAAAATAAAATAAAACAACTCAAAACAAGTTAACTGACAAAAATTATAAACAAAACAAAACGACAGAAAACAAACTAACTGAGAATAATTCAGTTGCGATTTCCCCAGATTTTGAGTCAATAAAAGAAGTTTCTCCAAGCTTTGAAAAAAATACAAATGCAATTAAAAACAATAAATCTTACGATCAAAAAACAATCCAAAATAAGCTCGTTATTGAAGAGAATAAACTTCAAAAAAGTGCTGATACTGAATTAGCTGAATTGGATAAGGAAATTCAAAAAAATCCAAGTGATGCGAATCTTATGGCCAAAAAAGATAAAATTTTAGCTGTAAAACAACAAAGTGAAGACAGAGAAAATGAAGCCAAACAAGTTTTAATTAGCGAAGAAAAGAAAACAATTAAAAAGGAAGATTTAATCAAGCTTGCTGACAAAACTTATTCTGCAGAAATTGCCAATCAAAAATCTCCTGATGATGTCATCAAAAGAGAAGAAAAATTACAAGAAAACCTTAAAACCAAAATTGCAGCAAACGAAAAACGAATTGCTGCTAATGAAAATATTCCATTAATTGCTGAAAATCAAGTTTTAAATGAGTTGTTGGATGAATCAAAAGGAAAAGTTGAAGTAATTAAAAATCCAGCTTTAGCGAATTCAAAAGAGAATAAAACGACGGAAAACAAATCAACTGAGATTGTTAAAGATGGCACTGAGAACAAGTCAACTGAAAGCAAAACAAATAATGTTGCTGAAGTAAATGTAAAAACAAGTGAAGATAAGGTTTACAATGACTTAGCGCAACAAGAAGCCAACTTACAAACTCAATTACATAACCCTGATTTATCGAAAGATGATCGTAAAAAATTGACTACAGAATTGCTGGATAACCAAGCAAAACAAACAACTATTTTAGCTAAAAATACACAAGAGCAAGGAACTTTGGTTTCTCAATTGCAAAAAGATTCAAAAATCTTAACTGCAAAAAGCGACAAATCTATAAATGCACAAGATACGGTTGCTTTATCAATTGCTCGACAAAATGAGTTGGATATCATCGCATTGCAAAAGGATTTAAGCAAGGCTAAAAAAGAATCTAAAAAAGCTGAAATTTTAAAAGAATTAACTGATAAACAAAAACAGAATAAAGCAATTTATGAAGATGTGGCTTATTCTAAACAAATGACGAACGATGTAGCTACTTTGCAAGCGGTAGAGCCAAAAGCGACAAGTTTAAGTTTAGAAAGTACTTCTACCTTAGAGAGAAGAAAAGCATCTGTTACTGCGGAGATTGAGTCTCTAAAAATGCAATTGGAAAAAGATAAATCCGCTTTGAAGGAAGCAAAATCTGATGACAAAGCTGTAATTGCCAAACGCATTGTTGCTAATGAAAAACGTATTGATTTATTGAAAGATGAAGTGAAAGCAATTGATTTGGAATTAAAAACTAAATCAACTGAAGCATCAAGTAACAAATTAGCACAAGCACCTGCGGCGACTTATTCTGAGGAAGAGAAAAAATCCTTAAGTCAAGTTGCGAATTACAAGGAATTACAAGAGGCTTATAATGCTAAACAAGATGCGGTGAAAACGAAAGTTGATGCTTATAATGCATTGGAACAAGCCAAAACTTCTTATGCTGAGGCAGTTGCCAATCAAGCTAAAAATCCAAGTGCGGAAAACCAACAAAAAGTAAAAGCTGCTTTGATTGATGTAGTTGAAAAAACAAAAGCATATCAAGAAGCTAGCAAAAAGCAAACAGAAAGCTTGGCGAATTATCAGAATTTATCGAAAGATCAAAGTGATATTGCGAAGTTAGAAAAGATGTTTAGCGATGGAGTAGAGGCGAACTTCGTACCAACAACTCCAATTGACAATAATCTTGCTACAAAAGAAACAACGCCTTTCAAGATTTTTGAAGCACCACAAACAGAATCTGCTGAAGAGCGCATCAAAGTGGGTGAAGAAATGCCAATGGGCTTAGTATTTAGAGTACAAGTTGGAGCTTTCAGAAAACCTTTAAAATCTAAAATGTACGCAGAATTCACTCCAGTTACAGGCGAACCGATTAAAGACGGGATTGTACGTTACATCACAGGGTATTTCGGTAGTTTAAGTAATGCTTCCACAACTAAAAAAGCAATTCGCACCATTGGATACAAAGATGCTTTTATTGTGGCTTATTGTGACGGAAAGCGAATTTCAATTGCTAAAGCTAAAAAATTGATCGCAAGCGGACAATGTGTTCCAAATCCTGCATATAGCGGTGATTTAGAAATTGCAAGCAACACATCACCAAAAGAAACGAAGTCACCAAAAGAACCTAAACCGACCGAAAAAGAAAACAAAACGACAGAAAAGGAAACAAAAACTCCAGTTGATAAAACTGAAAAATCCAATCCAAAAGCAGATTACAACAAAGCTCCTGGTGCGGTGAAGGCGATTGCAGTTGAAACAAAATTAGGTTTGTTCTATACGGTTCAAATTGGTGCCTACAAAAAACCAGCAACAGCAAAACAATTGAAATTTGTTGAGAATGTGGTTTCCAAATTATTGCCTGATGGCATGATCCGTTACTCCACAGGAATTTTTCAATCCGTTGAAGCAGCAATCCCAACCAAAAATGAAGTAATTGGTAAAGGAATTACAGATGCGTTCGTAACAGCTTATTACCAAGGAGAACGCATTAGTTTAGCTGAAGCAACACGATTGTTGAAAGAAAAAGGTGAGAGGATTTTAGAGAAACCTTGATAAAATTATAGTAAACAAAAAAAGAGACGAATTTGATTTCGTCTCTTTTCCAAATCTTTAAAGAAAAATTCTTACTTCGCAGCAGTATATTTTTCAGAAACTTTATTCCAATCAATTACATTAAAAAATGCATTGATGTAATCAGGTCTTCTGTTTTGGTAATTTAAGTAATATGCGTGTTCCCAAACATCCATTCCTAAGATTGGCGTTCCGTCGCAACCTTCACCCATTACTGGGTTGTCTTGGTTTGGAGTAGAACAAACACAAAGTTTCCCATTAGATACACATAACCAAGCCCAACCAGAGCCAAAACGAGTTGCTCCAGCTTTAGCGAATTCGTCTTTGAAAGCTTCAAATGAACCGAAAGTTGCATCGATGTCAGCAGCTAAATCTCCAGTTGGCAAACCACCACCGTTTGGCGACATTACTTCCCAGTATAAATTGTGATTCCAAAAACCACCACCGTTATTTCTAACTGCTGGTTTGTCTTTGCAAACTTTCATGATTTCTTCAATCGACATATTTTCCATATCTGTTCCAGCAATTGCTGCGTTCAAATTGGTAATGTATGCTTGATGGTGTTTTGAGTGGTGTATCTCCATTGTTCTTGCGTCGATATGCGGTTCTAATGCGTCATATGCGTACGCTAATTTTGGTAATTCGAAAGCCATAATTGTAATTTTTAAAATTTCATCAAAGTTAGTTGTTTTTATCAATTCTAAATAAGAAATTAACTTTTTTTTGAATAATAAGCTTAGAAATTCTACATTTCAGATTATTATTTTATATTTGTAAGTTCTGTCAATTATTCTCTCTTATGGATAAGTATTTATTGCAAATTTTACATGAAGTCAATACCATTATTATTCCTGGTTTAGGTGCGCTAACTGTTACCAATAAAACCACAGGTGAAATCATGTTTATGTCTTATTTGAAACATAATGACGGCACCTTAGCGAAACACATTGCTGAAAAAGAAGGAATTTCAGAAAATGATGCTAAAAACTTGATTGCGAAATATGTAAGAGATATTCAAGCGAAATTAGACACTGGAGATACCTATGATATGTATCAATTTGGTCGCTTTGTTAAAAAAGAGGATGGCGAAATTGATTTTGAGCAATGGAATAACTATCAACATGCAGAAAATGAGTCCTTTGCAACGGAACAAGTAATTGAAACAGAGTCTTCAACTCAAGAAGTAGAAAAAGTTGAGGAAAGTTCAACAACTGTAGAACCAGAAGAAAAAGAAGAGGAAAAGCAAGAAGAAGTTGAAACACCAACAGAGATCGAACAAGCAAATGAAGTTATTTCTGAGCTTATTGAGGCAACTGAGGTTGTGGAGGAAAAACCTTCCTTGGATGATATTTTGAATGCAAAAGAAGAAAGTGTTTCAGAAACTGATGTTGAGCCTAGTAAGGAAGAAGAAGCAATTCAAGAGGAAATTATTCCTGAGGTGAAACAGATTGTAGAAGAGCCTAAAATTGATACGTCGATTATTGAACCAAGTGAAAACATATATATCCCTCAAGAAGAAATTGCTGAAATAGCGGCTTCACAAAAGGCAGAAAAGAAAATTGAACCAAAAAAAGCTGCAAAACAAATCAAACCAGCAGTTAAAAAAGAAAAAATTGTAAAAGAGAAGACCGAAAAGAAAAAGCGTAGTGCTGGTTTTTGGGTAATGATTTCTATTGGTGCTTTACTTGTACTTGGAGGAGTTTTAACAGTAGTATTTTACGATAAGATTCAGCATAAATTTTTTGCTAATACGGAAGAAGTAAAAGAAATTGATACTACCAAAATTGAAAATGATATTGAGGAAATTGAAAAACAAGTTGCCTTAGAACAAGAGGAAGAGAATTCTGCTGAAACAATAGTCGAGACTGCGGAAAGTGAAAACCCCGAAAAGGAAGTTGAAAAAATAGAAAAAACTGAAGTAAAAACTCCTAGCGGAGATTTGTCATTTCACATCATTGCTGGAAGTTTTGGAGTGGAAGAAAATGCCAATCGTCTCGCGAAAAAATATGCTGCTGCTGGAAAAAACGCTTCTGTTTTAGGCAAGTTTGACGACATGTATTTGGTTAGCTATGAATCTTTTGCAACGAAAGAAGAAGCTATTTCAGCCTTAAAAAGTTCAGAAGTGAAAGGATGGGTTTTTAAATACCCAAAATAATTTAATTAGAGAAAATTGAAAAATAGTTTATACATTTTATTTACCTTAATTTTATTTGCTTCTTGTCAGGAAAACAAGGAGAATGATAAAAATATTTACAACGATCCTTTTCGTAAAAATCTGATAAATCCCTTGTATTTGGATCAACTTTTTGCTACTCCCAATGCTTTTGGTTCAGTTTGGATTTCTGAGCATGTGAAATTATTAGATGTTGATAAAATTTCCCTTGTGCTAAAAGGTGGAAATCGACCAGATAATACGCTTGAAAAATTCATTTATTCCTTCAACAATAAAGGTCAAAACGATACTTTTATGTATTATTTCTACAATACTTCAAGCGATGTTTTGAATGAAACAAATTTTAGTTATACAAACAATTCACTAAGTAAAATCAATATCATTAAGTATTATGGTGTTGGAAATTTGCCTCCTGTTTTAGCGAAAGAACATCAAAGTGCGATGGTTTTTTATAAGTCTAAATCCAATAATAAAAATGATTCGATGTTTTTCTATCCAAATGTCGCTCATCCAAAGGTAGTAATTGATAAAATCGGAAATTATTACAATTTTGTGGAGGTTTTTGTACCTAAAGGAAAAAGCACAAACGATATTTTAAATCAAGTAATGGCAGTTGATTCAAATTTAGCACATTTTGATTTAGCTGAAAAATTATTGACTTATACTGAAAATGGTCTACCTGTCGAAAGTTATCATTTGGGTGAAAACTGGAATCAAATGGAATTGGCTAAACAGTGGGAATACAATAAATTTGATCAGCCTATTCATTTTAATCAATGGATTCATGGAACAAAAATAAAAGACATCGATATTTTGTATAATGAAAATTCTCTTCCAAAAAAGATTACATTCAATCGTAAAAAATACCATTTGATTTATAAAAAAATCTGATGCTAACGAAGGAGGAACTAAAAGAAAAAAAGCTAACTTTTTGGAATGATTTCAAGCAATTGATGTCCAAAGTTAAGTCTTCAAACGGCAAACGCATGTCATGGCTATCTTATCCAACAGACATCAAAAATATCTACCTTCGTTTATATGCAGATAAAAAGGAAATCGCCTTAAATTTTGATATTCAATACAAAGATCCGACAATTCGAGCTGTATTTTGGGAGCAAATGAACGAATTGAAGCGGGTTTTAGAAAGTGAAATGAATGAAGAGGGAATTTGGATTGAGAAATGCAATTCCGATTCTGTTGAAGAGTTTTGCCGCATTCAGTGGAAAAGAGAAAATCTAAATTATTTGAACGATGCGCATAAAGAGGAGATTTATTCTTTTTTCAAGGAAAAACTGATTGCATTTGATTGTTTTTATCAGGAATACAAAGATATTTTGATTTTTTTGGCAAAATGATTTTTTAATATCCTCCTTGCAATTAATTTGAACGGTGAAAAAAATGAAATGAATTGAGTAAAATCTGCCACAGATGCACAAATTGTGATTTTTTCTTAGTGCTCTCGATTTCACAAATTAATAATTCACATGGTGAATTATATCAGTGCCATTCTGAAATTCCTTATCAAAAAAATAGTGTTAAATGATTAAATTAGTGCATCTGTGGCAAATACTAACAGTGATTTTATGAACTGATTTAATTTAATTGATATAAAATAACTGGATTTCAGATTTATTAACAAAAAAAGGATTCAAAAAATTAAATTAAACATTAACTTTGCTTCATGAAAGGTATTTTTATCGCATTATCACTTATATCAACCGTTGCGTTTTCTCAAACAGTTGTCTTTAACGAAAATTTTCAGTCTGGAATTCCAACTTCTTGGACAATGATTAATGATAACAATCAAATAGCTGATGCAGTAAGTGAATACACCGAAGCTTGGATTTCAAAAGTTGATCCACAAGATATTAATGATACAGTTGCAAGTGCGACTTCCTATTTTACAAGCGCTACGGATGCTGAGCGTTGGTTGATTTCTCCAGCAATTAATTTAAGTTCTTTTGGGAATTTTATTACCTGGGAAGCAAAATCACATGATCCTTCTTATACGGATGATTATAAAGTTTTGATTTCAACAACAGCAGATTTTACATCTAATGTTGATACCATTCAAATTGTATATGAAGAAAATTTTTTATGGGAAGCTCATGAGGTAAATTTAAGTGAACTTGGGTTTGATAATCAAACTGTTTTTATAGCTTTTGTGTTGACAACAAACAGTGGGTTTAAGTTGTATTTAGATGATGTGGTCGTTAGAACTGAAGATGCTGCTTCTGTTGCATCGATTTCTGAAATTGATTTTACTGTTTTTCCAAATCCAGCTCAAGATTTTGCAGAAATTCAGTCTGAAGTAGATTTTTTTGCTGTAGAAATCTATAACCAATTAGGGGAAAAAATTCTTGAAACTTCAAACAAAACAATCTCTACCTCAGAATTAGAAAATGGGGTGTATTTTGTAAAAATTAATGGAGATAATTTTTCTAAAACGGAGAAATTAATTGTTAGGAATTAATATTCAGGAAAGGTAACTAATTCAATTTTAACCTCTTGTTTGTCTTTGTTTTTTGTCTTTAAGATAATTTTCTTTTCCGTGAGGTATTCGATTTTAAAATGAATAGTTTCTTTTTTGTAAGCTATTTCCAAATCCTTTTCATCTATTTTTAAGTTAAAACTTCCTTTTCGTCCTTTTTTTGTTCCAAGTCCTTCAATGGAATATTCATAACAATATCCTGAGGAGTGAAATACCAATATTTTTTTGTAATTTAATGATAGGGGAGACAGGTCTTTTCCGTTTTCAAAAACATGATTTATTACCCATACTTTGGAAGAGTTGTCGTGAAATAAATAATAGGGTTCAACACTTTTATAATTGTAATCATGGACGCAAGCCGAAAGACTTAAAATTAAAAGGATTAAGCTAATTCTCATAACTTCTGCATACCATTGAGCTCAATTTCTTTTTGAATTTCAATGTTCATTGAATCTTGGAATTCTTTTTTGACATTAGAATCATTGATTTGTTCGACTTTCTCAAATTCATAATGATTACTTCTCCATACATACAAACAGTTGAAGTGATTTTGATCTTTATCGTTAAATCTCAGCACTAAATCATCATGTTTTGAAGTCGATTTACGCATTTCAATTAAATTGGCCGCAAAACCATTTACTTTTACTAATTTCCCTTTTTCACGTTGATAAATAAAGATTCTTCGAATAGGAAAAGCATGCACCTTTGATTTTATCAAAAGAATAAAAGCATCTTTCATTTGCGTACCTTCTATAAATGGAAAAAATTTGAAAAACTTTGGGTTACATGCTGGTCGAATGTAATTCTCTAGATCTTTTTCAGCTGGATTACAGATGCTTTCTCCCAATTCTCTTAAAAGTGGCAGAGACTGATCTTCGGTAAAAGCAACTTCATTGAAAAGTACTTCTACGGGTTTAATTTTTTCATCTTTGACTTCAACTTTCACATCGTCTTTAATTTCTGGTGTTTCAGATTCATTTCCTTTACAAGAAACTAAAATCACACTTAATAAAAAACTGAAAACAAGTATTTTCTTCATAAATTTTAATTATCAATGATTATTTGGAAAAACCGATGTAGCTTGATTGAAAGCAATATTAAATTCCTCACTTTGAATGCCAGATGTGATGGAGTTTTGATTTAGGTATTCTAAAATTTTTTCCGTTGGCATATTTCCTGTTAAATCGTCTTTCGCCATTGGGCATCCACCAAAACCTTTAATTGCTCCATCAAATCTTCTGCATCCTGCTGAATATGCTGCATGAATCAAGTCAATTGCATTTTCAGGTTTTGTGTGTAAATGTGCACCAAACTCTACTTTTGGTAGACTTGGAATTAAAGTTGAAAATAAAGCATTCACTAATTCTGGCGTTGCACAACCAATGGTATCAGAAAGTGCCAAAATTTCGATTTTTAATTGATCATTCAACTTTCCAGACCAATCTTCTACGATATTGGCGTTCCACTCGTCTCCGTATGGGTTTCCAAAACCCATGGAAAGGTAAACAACTAATTTTTTGGAATGTTTATGAGCTAGATTTTGAATAAAATCAACTTTGTTAAATGCTTCTGAAATACTTGAATTTGTATTTCTTTGCTGAAAAGTTTCTGAAATAGAAAATGGAAAACCCAAGTATTCAATTTCTTCATGTTTGCATGCGTTTTCTGCACCTCTTTCATTAGCGATGATTGCCAACAATTTTGTTTTAGTTTGAGATAAATCCAAATTTGCCAAGACTTCTTCCGTATCTTGTAATTGAGGAATTGCTTTTGCGGAAACGAAACTCCCAAAATCCAATGTATCAAAATTACATTTCAATAACTGATTCAAATAATCAATTTTAGTTTGAGTTGGAATAAATTCTTTGATTCCTTGCATGGCATCTCTTGGACATTCTATAATCTTAAACGCTGACATACTATAAAGTTACGAATTTTGTTTTAATTTAATTTTTTGATTGATCCTTTTCACCAATCCAGGACCTTCATAAATGAAACCTGTGTACAATTGAACCAAGTCGGCACCAGCATCAATTTTTTCTTGAGCATCTTGAGCAGAATGAATTCCACCCACACCAATTATTGGAAATGCTTTATTGGATTTTGTTGCTAAGTAACGAATTACCTCAGTAGATCTTTTAGTTAATGGTTTTCCGGACAATCCTCCCATACCAATTTGGTTTACCATTTCTGTTGAACTTTGCAAATTATCTCTTGAAATGGTTGTATTGGTTGCAATTACTCCTGCAATTTTTGTTTCAGTTACGATTTCAATTATATCATCTAATTGAGAATCAGTTAAATCAGGAGCGATTTTCAGTAAGATTGGTTTTTGTTTTTCTTTCAACTTATTTTCCTCCATTAAAGTGAAAAGAAGTTTTTTAAGCGGCTCTTTTTCTTGTAAATCTCTTAAATTTGGCGTGTTTGGCGAAGATACATTTACTACGAAATAATCTACGTGGTCAAATAGTTTATTGAAACAAATCAAATAGTCATCGATGGCATTTTCGTTTGGAGTAACTTTGTTTTTACCAATATTTCCGCCAATTATAAAGTTTGGATTTCTTCCTTTCAAATTTTCTACAACTGCATCAACGCCTTTGTTGTTAAATCCCATGCGATTGATGATTGCTTCATCTTTTTTGAGACGGAACAAACGAGGTTTTTCATTTCCATCTTGTGGTTTTGGTGTAACGGTCCCTATTTCAATGAATCCGAAACCAAACATTTCCAATTGCTTATACATTTCGGCATTTTTATCAAAACCTGCAGCTAATCCAACTGGATTTTTGAATTTTAAACCAAAGACTGTTGTTTCAAGCGATTGATTTTCAACTTTAAACTTATTTGCAATACCTTTTTTAAGGAAAGGGATTTTATATGCAACATTGATCCAATACGCTGTGAAATAATGAATTTTCTCAGGATCGAATAGAAAGAGTATTTTTTTTATGAAATTGTACATAGATGATACAAAGGTAAAAAAAAAGCGAGAATCTGATTACAGATCCTCGCTTTTTTAACGTTCAATTATTAATTAAAATTTAGCACGTACACCTTTCCATTTGATAGGTTTCCCTCTTTGGTAAGATTTATACGTAATGTTTTTTGAGAAAGTCACATTGATATAGAAGAATGCATCTCTTTCGTTATCACCTCTTTTGTCACCATTTGTAAAAGTTGACCAATTTTCTGATGGATTTGAATAATATATTGCTTGTGCTGATCCAGGGATGTCATTTGCAGCATAACTGAAATATGTTGTTGAAGTATCATCCATATAATCAGTGAATGTTTTGAAATAAGTTGCTTCAATAATCATTCTCCACATTCTTCCTAAACCAACTCTATATCCAAAACCAAACGGAACAATTGCAGTTATCACTTTGTAACCTTTAGCTCCACCAGCGTAACCTTGACCTTCGGTAGCTAGAGGTCTTAAAAAAGTTCCCTCATATTTCGTTCCAGGTCCCCCTTGAGGATTAAAGTACGCTAAACCAAGTCCCGTGAAAATGTAAAATTGTGTATTTTTATCCTTCATCCCTTTTAATCCAGGAATGTTATTTCTTTTTCCAACTTTTTCGTTTACATAAATTAAATATTCAAAACGCTGAGATAAACTTATAAGAGTAGATTTAATGTCGATTGTTCTAGCAGCTCTTCCTGGGTTCACACCTGGCAATCTATCACTTGCTCCGTATTTTCCAAAATTTAAAGAAGTTGAAGTAGCAAATACTGGATGAAAACGATATCTATATCCTAAAGAAAGGTTGAAATTCGTTTTTCTAAAGTTCATATCAGCCAAACTGTAATCTTTTCCAATTCCAGCTCCACCTCCTAAATCACCCAAAAACTGAGTAGCTCCGCCTCCAAAAAGAAATTCTTTCTTGTTCATCGACCAGTTCTTTTGCGTGTTAAAATTCGAGAATTGACCAATTGCAATTGAACTAGATACAATTAAAAATGCCGAAATAGATAATTTTATGTTCATAATGTGTTATTCTAAAAACATTAGTTTATGCTACAAAGATATAGTTTCTTTTGAGAATATCAAAATTGATTTTGCCTTACATTATCAAAATAAGCTTATGAATGAATAAAACAAGCTTATTCTTGAATATTTATTTTGTAGAAAATATAAATTGTTTCATCAACGGTAGATCGCAGTTTTATCGAAGTTTCAGTTTGTTCAATGTTAAACTCCAAAACTACATCCGGTTCATTTTTTTTTGACATAAATAGATTGAAATTTTTGTCAAAAAATTGATGAGATTTAAAAATATTGTCGCTGTTTTTTCGCTTTAAAAACCAGGCATAAATTTCCTCTTCCAATAATTCTACATTTGCTAGATATGCGAAGCCTTCTTCATCAATAAAAAAATACCATGAATGGATATCTTCCGTTTCACCGCGATATAGAAATGATTTTGCTTTCGAAATTTTGAAAGTTGTTAAACTGTCTTTCTGAGCCAAGAAGTAACTAGAAAAACAAAGAAATATAATTATAAAACTATTTTTCATCGTTTGGCATTGGAGTTAAAACCATGCTATTGAGCAAATGTTTGACTTTTAATTGGTCAACGGCATAAATTTCTGTGAAGTAAACTTGTTCCTTTAGTGATGATCGAACTAACTCTTTGATAATTTCTTCGGGTATTACATTTGAATTAACAGTAACAGTAAGGAAATCTCTACCTGATTGAAAACTCATTTTGAATGACTGAATTTCCCAACCGGCTCGAGTAATAATTCCATTCTGAGAAGCTAAAGTTAAGATGTCAATTTCTCCAGTAAAAATTCCTTCTATTTGAGGATAAAAATCGGATTCTAAAATTTCTTTTTGAATGGCAATCGTTTGTACTTCTTGACTGAAGGTCCAGGTATTCAATAAACAAAAATTAAACCATATCAACAGTTTCATCCAATAATTTTTTAAGCAAATCTACAGTTTTTGTTTCTTTTCCTTTGGCAGAAAATGTAATTCTTTTGAAATTTTTTATTTCTTCTGATTTTTTAATTTCTGCATATCCAATATTGCCCTCAAAATCAATGCCAATTAAAACCAAATCATCATTTTTTGGAAAACCAAGTAATTCGATGTCTCTGGCTCCTTCTACATTTGTAAATCTTAAGTTTTTATGTTTATTGAATACAAAAAGCTGTTTGAATTTTGCAATTCTGTCTCCCAACCAAATTAAGGCAACTCCATTTGCTAACGGTTCAGGATAAGCAACTTGTTTGTCGCAATTGAAAAATCCCCATTTTGTTGTTTGAAAAGATAAAGTTGCTGAAAATTCAACAATTTCCTTATTAATTCCGTTTAAATTAGCCATTGTTTGCTGGTTCACAACTCTTCTTTCGTTGTTTTTTGCATCCTGAGCTTTCAATTGGTTTTTGATCATTTGATCTAAGGCCACTTGATTTTGTTGCTGTTTGGTAACAAGTGTTTTTTTGTCTTGCTCCAAATTAGCTTTCGTAGTTTGAAAATTTTGTAAGGCCAAGTCAAATTTTTGCTCAGCATTTTTTAATTCACTACCTTGTAAAATCGGTCTAACTTGAATGGTGTAACTGTCATTACTACTTTTGAAATAAGCAAAATATGCTTCGTTTTTCTTTTTCAAATCAATTTCTGACCATGTTTTTTTACTGTTTTTTGCAAAATTTGGATCGTTTCCATTATTTGAAACCACTTCAAAAATTACATTTTTAAAAGAAGCCAATTCAGGATATTCATTTTTGTCAAAATCTAAATCAAATTGTTGACTTGATTTTTTAGGAATTTTAAATGCCTCTGCACTTGGTTTTTCTAAGTTTGAAATTTTGGTTTCTACTGTTTTTATCTCAACATCCGTTTGTTTGATCTCATTTTTCAAAGTTGCAAATGATTTAGAAGAAATATTTGAAGTATTTTGACTTAAATTTTCGGCAGGATAACTTTCCCACGCTTTTTTGTTTTCGTTCAAATACCAAAAACCAAATGTTTCTGGATTTTTAGTTGTTACCAAATCAACTTCAATTGGTTTTTCAGGGTTTATTGCAACTTCTTTTCCATTTTGCTCTCCTTTGATTTCAATCATTCCTGCAGATTCAAAAGCATCTTTTTTGTAATCCATTGGAATACCTGAAACGAAAACAGAAGCAGCATCATTGAACTCACGTCCCTTGATATTTACCTTCTCATTTGGGTTTTGCGCTTGTAAACTTCCTTTATCAATTTCAATAGTTGTACCACTTGTCAAAACAATTTTTTCGTCTTTGTTTGGGTCAACTTGATATGTTTTATAGTCTACATTTTCTCCTTTAACGGGTGGTTTCACACATTCAGTATCAGCAGGTAGTTGGTTGTTTTTTAAAGTAATTTTTTTATCATCTGTTTCGTTTTTAAGGGTTAAAGCACTCAAACTTACTATTGTCGTGAGTCCGACGGTGGCCAGACCAGCCGAACCCCAAAACCAGGGGTTCTTGTATGCTGGTGCTTTTACTTGATTAAATTTTGAAAGAACGTTGTCGAAGTTTTGATTAGCATTTATTTCTTCGGAACTAATTTTTGGTCGATCCAAGTTAATTTTAAAGTTTTCCATTATTGTAGTTTTAATAGGAACATTTTTTTTAATTTTTCTAAAGCTCTGAAAGTTTTCACTTTCGCGTTGTTTTCTGTCATTTCGAGTATTTCTGCGATTTCTTTGAAATTTCTTTTTTCGAAGAAACGCATTTCAATTAATTGTATTTCATTTTCTTTTAAGCTTTGTAAAGTTTTTAGAAGTTTGTCAATAGAATGTTGTCTGTCTTCTTGATCAAAATCATCCATTATTTCAGCGATTTGAACCGTTTCTACATTCACAAAACGATCTGCTTTTTTATCTCTGAAGCATTGGTACACTTCACTTTTTGCAATACGGTACAACCAAGAAGCAAAGGGAACTCCTCTGTCTTCAAAACGATTGATGTTGTGCATTGCTTTAATAAATATTTGAGCGGTAACATCATAAGCCATTTCTCTGTCATCCATACGTTGATAGACAAATCTAAAGATTGCCTCATGATACTTTTTATACAGCGGCCCGAAATTCTGCGGACTATTTTTTGCACGCTGTATCCACACCTTCTCTTCGTTCAAGCGCTCTGGCGTGTGGTGATACAATGGGTTAACATTCATAGTTTCTGGTTTTTGTTTTGTTTGGTTTTGATAAAGCTTGCAGACTTTATATTACAATAATGCAAGACCAATTAATTGGTTACACTAATTATACCAAATTTAACGAAAAAAAATGAAAAATATTATGTATGCAGAATTTAATTTATTTTTTGAAGCAAAAAAAAGCACAAAATGCTTAAATTTTGTGCTTTGAATTGTTTAGTTATAAAATGTTATTCATTCCAACTACCATAACCTCCTTTAAGGTCAAATACTTTTTTGAAACCTAATTCTGTCAAAACTTTTGCAGCTTTAGCACTTCTACCACCCGCGGCACAATACACATAAACTGGTTTTGTTTTATCTAGTTTAGCCATTTGTGTTTTAAAGTTGGCACCATTGTAATCAATGTTTTTAGCATTTTTGATGTGTCCAGATTTGTATTCTTCTGGTGTACGAACATCAATTAATTGAGCATCTTTGTTTTGAATTCCTTTTTTGAATTCTGATGCAGAAATCACTTTTGAATCCTGAGCTTGGCATGATATACCAAGGAATAATGCAATTATAATAAGTAATTTATTCATAATGTTTTTTTTGCAAAGTAAGACAAATGTATGAAAAACAAATGTAATTAAGGTTACATTCTAAAAGAATTCGTGTCTCCAAAACACTCCCAAATTATCTATTCGATAAAATCCGTCTCCATAAAAGTCAGCATTGTAGCCTAATCCAAAGGAATTGTTTAGTTTGTTTAATCCTAGTCTAAAATGAGTAAAACTTCTTTCATGCGCTTTGTTTTGCAAATTGTAGATGTAAAGTAATTGAATTCGCGTATATAATTTTAATTTAGGACTTAATGATTTTTTCCATTCTAAAATCGCAAAATTTTGTGTCGCAACTGAGTTGTTAAATTCAAAACCTGGATTTAAAACAAAAAGTAAACTTGGCTTGAAATACGTATATTGAAAACCTGCAGAAGGATAAAAATCTAGTAAGCCGTTAAAACTAGTACCAGCGGCAATTTTCAATCTTTTACTTAGTGCAAAAGTCAGTTGGTTTGAAGTAACTAATTCATTATCAATGTTTTTATAATCTCCATTAAAAGTTGTCAAGCTAAAAAAACCAAATCTTGAGCTGTCTTTGAAGTTTTTATTTATCAGTGAGAATCCAAATATTCTTTTGTGCCCAATCATTGTTTCGATGGGAGTAGGTTGGGACAAGGATAAGAAGGTTTGCAGGGACAATAAAGTGAAAAGTGTTTTCATAAATTTAAAATGGGTTACAAAATTAAACTAAAAATCAAAATGAATCTTTAAATTCGTTTAGGACAAAATAAAATTCAATTTGATTTATTATAATTTTTTAACTGTTAAATACTTATTAATGGGTATTTGGGAGTATTTGATTTGTTTTATTTTTGCGTTGTAATTTAAGAACGAAAGCCTAACCTACCTATTTTTATTTCAAACTTTGGATTAAACCTAATTTTTGTTACATTTAGCCATAAAGAATTGATTTATGCTTAAAATACTTATATGTGATGATCATCTGCTATTTGCTAAAGGTTTAGCAGAGGTATTAATAACTGTGAACTCTACATTTAAAGTACACGCTGTTTCCTCTTGGGAAGATTGTGTTGAGTATATTCAAGAAAATGAATTTGATGTATTTTTATGTGATTTAAATATAAACAACAGAGATGGCTTTGACTTAATTGAAGAAATAAAGGAATATTTAATTTTGAAAAAAATTATTATTATTAGTGCTTATTTTGAAGATTTTATAATTCAAAAAGCATTCTCAAGGGGATTACATGCATTTTTGAAAAAGGATACAACTGTGGAAGAATTAGTTAAGGTAATCAATTTACCTTTGCCAATGGATTTTTATACAAATGGAACTTTCAGCCCAAAACAAGATCATTTTGGTGAGAATATCGAAAATATTTCCAAAAAATTCAATTTATCTAAACAAGAAAAGGAAATTATTAGGTTGGTCGTAAAAGGGAATCAAAGCAAAGAAATTGCAGAAATTCTCCATATCAGTAAAAACACAGTCGATACCCATCGCAAAAATATCAATCGAAAGTTAGAAATCACCAATAAAGCTACTCTTTATCAATTTGCTTATGAAAATGATTTACTGCATTAATAAATTTCATTTAACTATTTTTATAAGCCTCGTTCTAGCTGTAAATTTAAATGCTCAAAGACTTCATCAATTAGAATATGATTTCTCTATAGCCATCGATTCAAACTCAACTTGGACAATTGATAGTCTGCATTTAAAAAGATTTCAAAAAAAGAATTTAAATGAAACAATTGCAGTCGGTTATAATGAGAATTTTGCTGTATGGTGCAAATTAATGGTAAAGAATCGAAATGTAAAAAAAGAATCAAAATATTTTTCTATAGATAATATAAACATTGATAGTTTGGAATTTTTCGACGGTAAAATTCATCATTTGATTGGGGATAGAACTAACAAAAGGAGTCCATTTTTATCTTATTTAGCCTTTAGACTTAAATTACAGGGAAAAGAACAAAAGGAATTTTATTTTAGGATAAAAAAAGGAATTTCATTTTTAGATTTTAAGGTGGAATTGAAAACAAAATTATCTCTTCAAAAAAAGTCAGATGGTCAAGTAATTTTGATCTCAATATTTTTAGGGATTTCACTAATTTTGTTCTTATACATAGCAATTTTATTTGTTATTTCTAAAAATAGTTTATTTTTTTATTATTTGAGTTATTCCTCATTAAGTATAGTTTATGTGCTAGTTACAACTGGATTTTTGAGACATTATTTCTTTCCTGAGTTTTTAAATTTTAGTGAATTGAGAATTTATTTGGGTAGCTTGTGGTTTGTAGCTTTGACTTTTTTTCTAATTTACTTTTTAAAACTAAAAACCTATCAAAAAGCTAAATTTAAGGCTTTAATTTTTTTATGTGTTTTAAACATTAGTTTTATTGTGATTACACTTGTTTTATTGATGATTAAGAGTTATTTCTTACTGAAATTATTTTCAATTGTAGCATACTTAAATTTTATTGCAATTATAGTTTTAATTCTTTGGTCAACTTTTGCACATTTAAAATACAGTAAAAATGACGCGATATATGTTTTTGTAGCTTTTTTCCCTCAATTTATTTGGTCATTGTCTATCATTCTGAAAGCTTTTAAGATTTTACCTAAAGATATTGATGCTGACTGGTTGGTCATCATAGCAATTTTTGAAATTTTTCTTTTTGCCTATGTTTTAATAAAAAAATATATTGAAGTGTTTTTGCACAATTCACAATTGATCAAAAATAGTTTAAAAGAAAAAGACGCATCTTTACAGATGATTAAGGAAGCACAAATTCATCAAAGAAAACAGATTGCCAATATCATTCATGATAATTTTGGAAGTCGATTGGCCCATCTTTTACATTTACTTGAGATGAACAAATTTGAAGAAGTAAAAGGTAATTTGCATGAATTAAGTAAAGAAATTAGGGCTGTCTCTCATGAGATTATGCCTAAATCACTCAGTGAAGGAGCTTTGATTTCAGCCTTAAACACATATCTTGCTCATATTCAGTCAGGAATGCCTAATTGTAAATTTGAATTGATTGTGTATGATTTTTCTGAAAAAATTAATCAGAATTGGGTCATAGATATGTATTTGATTTCAATGGAGATAATTAACAATTCTCTAAAACATGGTAAACCTAAAAATATTTTATTAGAATTTTTCGAATATGGTGACGAATATTGTTTTCAATATTCAGATGATGGAGTTGGATTTAATGAACTCAATAAAGGATTCGGCTTGAATTCAATAATAAGCAGAATTGAATTCTATGGCGGTGAAATTGATATTTCAAGTGAAGAAAATCATGGAACAGTTATTCAAATTCGAATACCTAAACAATTTGTCTAAATTTATGGGAATAAAAAATACCTATTTTTGGGTATGTTTTATCCAAAGAGATAAAAGTATTTTTGTATTTTATTTGGTAAGTAAAAATTAATTTGAACGAGCTTTTTTTGTTGGATAAATAATTTAACTTTTTTATACCTATTTTTATTTACTTTATCTAAAAAATTATTTTATAATAAATTGATTTAGTATCTTTAAAGCAAAAATAAATAAAAATGAAAAAAACACTACTTACAATTTTAGGAGCAATGGGTTTTGTTCTTTCTGCTACTGCAACTGTTAGAACAGTAAATAATGGTACCATTTCTGCAGGACAATATACAACAGTTCAAGAGGCTGTTGATGCTTCTGCAGCTGGAGATACTGTGTATATTCATGGCTCAGTAACCTCTTATGGAGATGTTACACTCAATAAGAGAATTGTTTTGATTGGTGCGGGGCATAAGCCAACTGGTACTCAATATAATTTGCCAACTACTTTAAACACCATTATCTTAAGCAGAGGCAACTCAACAACATTACCTACAGGAAGTATAATTAAGGGTATATCTTTTAATAATGTTTATGGATCTGGAGGTAGTTTACCTGTAAATAATATAACATTTGAACGAAATTATATTCCTTCATATATCTCGCTTTGTGGAGACAATTGGATTATTAAGAATAATTTTGTTGGTTATGTTGATTGTAGTAATTTCAATAATTTGATAGTAAGTAACAATATTATTGGAACACAATATGCAATCAATTCATCCAACAAACCAAGTGTGATTATTACAAATAACGTTTTTTTAAATGGTTTTTATTTAAGTAATGTAAGTTATTCCAATTTTACTAACAATATAATTATTGAACCAAATGCATTAACAAATTTCTCTGGTACACAAAACACTTATAATAAGAACATATTTATCTATGCGGATCCTTTAAATTTTAAAGCTTTTCCACCGGCAGGTAACACAGGAGTAGGAAATTTAAATACCACTTCAAATCAATTTGTTTCTACTATTCCATTAAATGTTAATCTGGATCAAGCAAGAAATTACGATTGGCATTTACTGTCCTCTTCTTTAGGATTAGGCTATGGAACGGACGGAACAGATTGTGGAATTTATGGAGGTTCGTATCCAATGCCTAATACGACAGGAGTAACGACAATTCCTCAAATGGTAAGTATGGATATTCAAAATTCAGTTATTCCAGTAAATGGAACTTTAGATGTTGAGATTAAGTCTAGAAATCAAAAGTAAAAAGCTTTTGTTAGAACTTAAGTAGTAAAAAACATTTAAATGATTCATTATGAAAAAGAATAAAATTTTAGCTTTATTCCTTGCTTTCCTTAGCTTTGGAATATTAAAAGCACAACAAAACGATCCACCAAATTGGACATGGGCAAAATTAGCTGATGGCACCGTTACCAATCATGTAACAGATACAATTGGAAATACCTATTTGGTTGGAAATCATAGTGCCGATATCACATTTGGCTCCACTACTCTTACTGGTACAGGTTTATTTGTAGTAAAATACGATTCATCAGGAGTGGTTTTGTGGGCACGCCAAGCTTTAGTTGGTGCATCGACTGCCAAATCAATAACGATTGACCCAAGTGGTAATTATTACATTTGTGGTTCTTTCAATTCTGCAGTTACAATTGGAGGACTTACTCGAACAAGTAGCGGTGTTTCAGATGCATTTGTGGCTAAGTTTAATGCGGCAGGGGCAGTGCAATTTGCACAACAAGCTGGAGGTACAAGTTCAGATATATTTAATGATGTTTCATTAACTGATGATGGAAATGTTATTGCTGCAGGAAACCTAAAAAATGCTAGTTCCATAGATCAAATACATGTATTTAAATATAATTCTATTGGAACACTAGTGTGGGAAAAGGTTGTTTCATCCTATAATAATGGTGGTGGTAACGGATTGCATGCAGTTGATAATGATCAATTTGGGAACACGTATATTACAGGTTCTAAAAGAAATCAAAGTTCGCAAATTGTGTTTTTTATTCAAAAATTAGACCCTGAGGGAAATTCTGTTTGGGATAGATTGCTTAATGCGTCTGGAGTATATTATCCAAGTAAAATTTCTTTGGTATCAGATAATACTGGAAATACATATGTTTCAGGGACATATACAAGTTCAGTAACTTTTGAATCATCTACTATTTCGTCTTCTGGTTTATACGACGCTTTTCTTGTGAAGTATGATGGTGCAGGGAAGGTTGTTTGGGTGAAAAGTGCTGGTGGTGTCGATAATGATTACGGTGATGATGTTGTAATTGATAAGTTAGGTAATGCATATTTAACGGGTAGATTTCAGCAAAATGCACTTTTTTCTTCAATTCCAATCTCAAATTTGAATAGTGGTTTAAGTGATGTTTACGTTGCGAAATATTCTGCTTTGGGTGAAATTTTATGGGTTCAAACTGCAGGTGACTTTGGTGCTGATGCTGGAGTAAGTATTTCACTTGATAAGGCGAACAATTGTTTTGTAAACGGTACATTTACTTCGACCATTACAATTGATGGTACAACATTAAATTCTGCAACTTCCAATGCCTTTTTTGCTAAGATTGGATCAAATGTAGAAGATACTTTAGCTATTTTTACAAATGCCTTAAATACCTTAACTTACACAGCAGGAAGTGCAATTGATATTTCATTCATAACTACTGGTAATTTTAATTCAAATACTGTTTTTACTGCCGAATTATCAGATGCAAGTGGTGGCTTTTTCTATCCAACTGAAATTGGAACAGGACTTGTTAGCCCAATTAATGCAGTAATTCCTCCATCAGCAGTTATTAGTTCAAATTATAGAGTGAGGATAGTATCGTCAAATCCTGATATTCTTGGAAATGATAATGGAAGTGATATTTCAATAAATAATGGAAGTCAACAAGTTACTCCTGATTGGGATTGGGCAAATAAGTTAGATGGCAAAGTTTCAAATGTTGTAACAGATACAACAGGCGCATCCTATGTTCTTGGAAATTATACTAGTAATGTAACTTTTGGTTCAACAACACTAACAGGGTCTGGCTCATATGTAGTAAAATATGATGCCACTGGTTCTCTGATTTGGGCGAGGTCTGTTGCAACGGGAAGTACAACTGGAAATGATGTTACAATTGATGCATCAGGGAATTATTACGTTACTGGCTCATTTTCTGCAACTGGTAATTTTGGTGGCTTTAGTTTGACGAGTGCTGGATTTACAGATTTATTTGTAGTAAAATACAATGATGCTGGAATAGCTCAATGGGCTCAAAAGTCCGGTGGAACAAATTTTGATGTATCTAATGGAATATCAGTTGACTTAAATGGAAATGTTTTCATTGTTGGAAATGTTAAAAACGCAAGTTCATTTGATGAAGTTAATGTTCTAAAATATAATTCAACTGGAATATTGCAATGGACAAAAGTTGTTTCCACTGTAAATTCCGGTATATATAATGATGGTAGAGCTATTTCTCATGATCGTTTTGGGAATTCATATATTACGGGAAGTATGCGTAATTCAGGTGGAAGTCCAACATTGTTTATTGCAAAATTAGACCCGACAAGTACTTTAGTATGGAATAGACAGACTGTTATGAGCTTCTATGCTCAAACTGTGGATTTGAAAACGGATAAAAATGGCAATAGCTTTATAACTAGTTCTTTTTATAATTCCGTAACGTTTGGTTCAACAAATCTTTCCAGCACAAATAGCACATCTTATGATATGTTTTTGGTGAAATACGATGCTGCTGGTCAAGTTGTTTGGGCAAAAAGTGCAGGAGGATATGATAATGATTACGGTGATGGAATTGACTTGGATCCAACTGGCAATTGTTATGTTACTGGTCGTTTTCAGCATTCAGCCTATTATGGAGGAATAAATATTTCAAACTTCAATAGTGGTGTTGCAGATGTTTTTGTTGCGAAATATGATAATTCAGGAAACGCACTTTGGGTTAAGCAAGCAGGAGAAACAGGTGCTGAATCTGCTTCAAAAATTGGCGTTGATAAATTTGGAAATTCATTTGTTAGTGGATTGTTTACAAATTCTATTAATTTTGATGGTAATCAATTATCAGGTGCCATAAATTCTTCTTATTTAGCTAAAATTGGCTCAACATACCAAACATCTATAGGAAAAGCCTCAATTATTGCTGGTTTAAAAATTTGCAGTGGAAATGTATTTAAAATACAATATCCTGTTTCAGGTGTTTTTGGAACTAATAATGTTTTTACAGCACAACTTTCTGATGAAAATGGTTCTTTTGCTTCTCCTATTGAAATTGGGAACCTAACGTCTGATATCAACAATACAATTTACGCGATCATTCCCGATGTTGCAATGGGTACAAATTATAGAATTAGAGTTGTAAGTTCAGATATTGCTTTAGTTGGTCTTGATAATGGATATGATCTTTCGATTAATATGACAAATTGCGATAGTGTATCTGCACCTGTGGAGGTAGCGCGTTTGGTAGGTTTTGAATATTTCTTTGATACAGATAACGGTGTTGGAACCTATGTTGAAATACCGGTTGCGTCAAATGACAGTATTTCAATGACACATTCCATTTCTGTTGCTGGTTTATCAACTGGATTTCATAATTTATTCATTCGTTTCAAAGATTCTCTAAATGTTTGGAGTTTATATGAAGGAAGAGTAATTTATGTTCAACCTGTTGTGATGCAAACTCAGAAATCTAGATTAGTGAAGGGAGAATATTTCTTTGACACTGATCCGGGTGTTGGAAATGGAACAGCATTAGCTAGTTTCTCACCCGCTGATAGTATTAGTTTGATTCGTCAAATAAGTGTTTCAGGTTTGAGCTCAGGTTTTCATAACTTATTTATTCGAACAAAGGACAGTTTAAATATTTGGAGTTTGTATGAAGGAAGAGTGATTTATGTGCAACCAACAATAACGGTATCTGAGCCATCTCGAATTGTTGCTGCTGAATATTTTTTCAATTCAGATCCAGGAGTTGGAAATGGATTCGCTTTAGCAAGTTTTTCTCCTGCTGATAGTGTTGATATTACACGTCAAATTTCAGCTAGTGGTTTAGCAAATGGTTTCAATAATTTATTTATTAGAACTAAAGATAGTTTAGGTATTTGGAGTTTGTATGAAGGAAGAAAGTTCTTTATTTGTGCAGATGTTTTGGCTACACCAGTACTTACGGGTAATACCAGTATTTGTGAGAATTCAACTATTAATTATACTGGATCAACAGTTACAAATGCTACATCTTATCTATGGACTGGACCTTCAGGTTTTACTCAGACGGGACAAACATTAACACGTGCCAATGCTAATCCTAGTATGAATGGAATTTACACATTTTATGCGATTCGTTCTGGTGGTACAAAATGTGACACTTCTTTTGCAAGCGTTACAATAACTGTAAATCCTATATTTACAACAAACAATCCGCAAACTATTTGTGAAAGTGAATCTTATACTATCAATGGAAATAGCTATGCGGTTTCTGGGACTTATCGAGATACTTTATCTTCAATTAATGGATGTGACAGTATTATTGTAACTCAATTGACAGTTATTCCAACAATTCATGCGGATAATTTTCAAAATTTGTGTGGAAGTGCAACTTACAATTTTAATGGAAATACTTATTCAACAAATGGAACGTATATTGATACAGTTCAGACTATAAACGGTTGTGACAGTATTGTAACTACCTATTTGAATATTTTCCCTGAGTTTTCGGTAAACAACCCACAAACAATTTGTACAGGAGGTTCTTATGCTATCAATGGAAATACATATACCTTAGCTGGAACATATGTTGATGTTTTACAAACAATAAATGGATGCGATAGTACCGTTACAACGATTTTGTCTGTTGTTAGTTCATTTAATGTGAATAACCCTCAAACTATTTGTGATGGTGGTTCTTATTCCGTTGGTACAAATACGTATGTGAGTGCCGGAACTTACGTCGATCATTTACTTTCTCTTCAAGGTTGTGATAGTGTTGTAACAACAATTTTAGCGGTTAATCCAACTTATAATGTGGTAAATCTTCAATCTATTTGTGAAGGGGGAAGTTATTCAATTAATGGCAATACATATACTGTTTCAGGAACCTATGTTGATAATTTTCAGACGATAAACGGATGCGATAGTATTGTTACAACAGAATTGACTGTTAATCCAATTTACAATGTAACCAATCCACAAGCAATTTGTCAAGGAAGTTCATATACCATTGGCTCAAGTACGTATACTTCATCTGGAACATACGTAAATACTTTACAATCAATGAATGGATGTGACAGTGTTGTTACAACAATTTTGACAGTTAACCCAATTTACAATGTAAATAATCCACAAACCATTTGTCAAGGAAGTTCCTATTCAATTGGTACAAGTACCTATACTGCTTCTGGAACCTATGTAAATACCTTACAATCAATTAATGGATGTGATAGTATTGTTACAACTATTTTGACTGTCAATCCAATTTACAATGTAAACAATCCGCAAACCATTTGTCAAGGAAGTTCGTATTCAATTGGAACAAGCACTTATACAGCTGCCGGAACATATGTAAACACGCTTCAATCGGTAAATGGTTGTGATAGTATTGTTACTACAGTTTTAACTGTTAACCCGATTTACAATGTAAATAATCCGCAAACAGTTTGTTTTGGAGATAGTTATACAATCAATGGAAACACTTATACTACAAGTGGAACGTACACGGATGTATTTCAAACGATTAATGGATGCGATAGTACGGTTGTTACAAGTTTAACAATTCGCGCGAATATTTTAGTAAATAACCCACAAACAATTTGTGCAGGAAGTTCCTATAGTATTGGTGGAAGTACTTATACTACAGCAGGAACTTACCAAAACATTTTAACTTCTATAAACGGTTGTGATAGTACGGTGACAACAATTTTGACTGTAAGTAATCCAACTTTAAATACGAATGTAAGTATCAGTGCAGATAATCATACACTTAGTTCTTTAGAAAACAATGCAACATACCAATGGGTGGACTGTGCTAATAACTTTGTATTCATTGGAGGCGCTACGAATCAAGATTTCACACCAGCTGCCAATGGAAATTACGCTGTGATTTTAACATCATTAACGTGTAATGTTGCAGATACAAGTAACTGTTTTACGGTTAGTAATGTAGGTGTTGAGAATTTAAGTGTTCAAACAGGAATATCAATTTTTCCAAACCCAACCAAATCAAATTTCGAAATAAAAGCGAATAATACCACAATTGAAAGAATACAAATTTTCAATGCAGAGGGCAAACTTATTTTCGAACAAAAACCAAATCAAAACACAATAGAAATCGATGCTCAAAAATGGAGTGATGGTGTTTATTGGATAGAGATTGAAACGGAGAGAGGTATAGTGCATGAGAAAATAATTAAACAATAAATTTTAATTTTCACTTAGTATAAGAGCCTCTTCGGAGGCTTTTTTTATGCTCTTTAAATTTATTTTTCATTTTTCATGAACCTTTTTTTACCTTCTGAGTATTCCTTTTAAACAATGAAAATCCTGCGCAGCGAAATTCAGCTAAAAAATAGATAAGATGAAAAAAGTGATTGTAATTTTGAGTTTAATGTATGTAAGTTTAAACTTTGCACAAAAGTTAGAAACTGTTCATAGTTTTGCCAGAGAGATTCGAGATGTAAATTGGTATCAAACGCAACAAAAATTATGGAAGGAGGAAGTTGATAAAGATAAAAAAAACGGAGAAGCTTGGCTGAATTACTTTAGAGCATCAAGAGCTTTATCGTATTTTGGAGATGGAGATCCTGTAAAATCAGAAGAAATAAAAAAGAAATATACAGATTTATGTCAAAGCATTGTTGATGAAGCTTATAAGTTGATACCAAATTCCTTTGAAGCGAATTTTATGCGTTCTATACATATGAGGGGGGAAGGAAAGGAGTTTTTGTTAAAAGCAAATGAAATAAATCCAAATGACCCAAGGATTTTTGATGGAATGATGATTCATTACGAGACTTTACAGCAAGAAAATGATTTTGCAAATTATTGTCGCAAGATGTTTCAGTACAACGTTTTGCCAGCTAGTATTTTGAATTGGGGTTACAATATTCTTTCTGAATTAGATGAAAATGCAGTCCTTTTTACAGCAGGTGACAACGATACCTATGCGTGTTGGATTGTACAACAAACAAAAAATTTTAGAAAAGATGTACAAATCATCAATACCTCTTTAATTTTAGAAGATGATTACAGAAATAGAGTTTTCAAAAAACTAAATATTCCCGCACTAAATATTTCAATCAAAAATTCGAAAGAAAGTGAATTTGATAAAAATGTTTCTTTAATCTTCAAACATTTAATTGACAATCATAAAGTTGTTTACTCTGCAGGAACAAGCGTTCATTCTTTTCAAAAAGAATATGAAAATGAATTGTTTTTAACAGGTTTAGCCTATAAATTTAGTAAGGATGAAATAGAAAATACTGCAATCATTCGAAGAAATTTTGAGAAAAGATATTTGTTGGATTACTTGAGTCAAAGTTTTTCGTTTAATATTGGAGACAAAATTTCTGATGAATTTAATTCCACCTATTTGCCGGCAATGTTAAAATTGTATAAAAGTTATAAAGAAAGTGAAGAAATTTCGAAAATGAAGGAATTAGAAAATTTAATTTTGATGATTAGCGAAAAATCAGGTCAGAAAGAGGAAGTTTCAGAAGTGTTAAAGGGATTAAATAATTCAGATGTGTTTTTTACGGAGTCACTGAATGTTAAAGAATTAGAGCAAAAAATGCTTCCATTGAAAGGAAAATTGTATTTAGGTAAATTTGAACTCACAAATGCGGAGTATAGATTATTTTTAGATAATTTGAAACGATCTCAAAATGATAAATTATTTCAAATTGCATTGTATGATTCAACTGCATGGAATAAAAAATTCACAGACTCAAATTCACATTTGGAACCAATGATAAATATATATAACTGGCATCCTGCTTATGATAATTATCCAATTGTAAATTTAAGTTATGAGGGTGCTAAAGCTTATTGTGATTGGTTAACCGTACAATACAATTTACAACGTAAAAGAAAGTATACTAAAGTGATATTTAGACTTCCAACGGAAAAAGAATGGCTTTATGGAGCAGGTTCAGGAAATGAAAATGCAAAAACTTGTTTTCCGAATGACGATCCTCGATGTCCTGAAAAAAAATGTTATCTTGCAAATTATAAACCTGCAGAGGACAATTATTTTCTAGATGGTGGATTTCATCAAGTTCGAGCGGAGAGCTATAAACCTAATAAAATGGGATTTTATAATATGTTTGGAAATGTTTCTGAAATGATTGATAAAAATGGAGTTGCAAAAGGTGGTTCCTGGTACAATTCGTTTGAAGAATGTGATTTTCAAAAAAACATTTCTTACAATCAAGCTGATTGCGGAGTAGGGGTAAGGATAGTTATGGAAATAATTGAAGAATAATTACTCCGAGATTTGAAAATTTTCAAACAACATATCAGTAAATTATCCGATGAAGAATTGATGGTTCAAATTCAGAGCCATCAATCTCATCTGGCCTTAACCGAATTACATAAAAGATATAGCCAAAAATTATTGGGGTTTTTCTTTAAAATGTTGAATAAAAATGAAGAAAAGGCGCAAGATTTTGTACAAGATATTTTTTTAAAAATTCTTGAAAAAAATCATTTATTTGATACAGATAAAAAATTCTACACTTGGATTTTCACCATTGCAAATAATATGTGTAAAACGGAATTTAGAAGTCCGTATAAAACAAAAATTTCTGATCATGATTTCGAACTGAAAAATGAAGCAACTTTCAGCGATAATTTAGCCGAAAAAGATCGATTCAAACTTCTTCTTGAAAAAAGTATTTTAGCTTTGGACGAAAATCAAAAAAATACTTTTGTTTTAAGATACATGGAACAATTATCCTTGCAGGAAATTGCTGAAATAACAGGAACAACTTTGGGTACAGTTAAATCAAGATTATTTTATGCGACTCAGAAAATGGCGAAGGAATTAAAGGAATACAATCCAAAAAATGAAAGTAATTTATTTAAACTAATTTGATATGGAAAAGGAACTAAATCACAACGAAACAAGACTTTTTGATTTAATCGAAAGTTATGCCTTTTCAGATTTAAATGCTGAAGATAAACATTTTGTATTGGAGCAAATGACGCAAGAGGAATACGAATTTCAACGTCAAATTACTCTTGAATCGGCAGAACTCATGGAAGTGCAAGTTCGTCCAAAACCATTGTTGGTGCCGATTTCAAATAAATCTGCAAATGGAAAAGTTATTCCAATGTATCAAGCTTTAATCGCTGTTGCGTCTGTTATTGTTGTTTTCTTGATTTTATGGCCAAAAAATGAAGTAATTGATAAAGCTGCAATTCAACTTTCAGAAAACGATACCATAGTTCAAACGAAAATCATTCACGATACCTTTGTGAAATATGTACCTAAGATTAAATACATCACAAATGATTCTCCTGAAACCAAAATTGAATATGTGACGATTTATAAATCGAAAACGGAGGAAGAACCTAAATTATTGGAGGTAGCCCAGAGTTTAAATTTACCGCAAATCACCAAAGAAACAATTCAAAACAGAGGGAATTCCTTAAAAGAAGATCAAAGTTCGAAATTGATTAAACCTATCATAATTGCAAATTAATTGCAGTTATTCACTTAAAATTCCATCAAATTCAGGACTGTTTTTTTCTGCCTCAGCTTTTGTTTTACGAATGGTTCCATTCTTATGATTTGGAGGAGTATAAATGGTATATAATTTAAGTAAATCTGTTTTACTTTCATTTATAATATTGTGTTTTGCTCCTGCTGGTACTACAATTACATCACCACTTTTTAGGAAATATTCATTTTGATTGATAATACATTTGCCAGAACCACTTTCAATTCTAAAAAAATGATCGATATGTAAATGAACTTCCATTCCGATTTCTTCTTGTGCTTGCAAAGTCATTAAAACCAATTGTAAATGTTTACTGGTATAAATTACCTTTCTGAAATTTTCATTGGAAGAGGTTTCTACTTCAATATTTGTTTTGAAGCCTTTCAAATTTTCGCTACTTGTCTGATTATTTTCTGTCATTTTGTTTATTTTTGTATCACATGAAATTGCCACAATTGCAATTAAACATAAAAGGTGAATTTGTTTTTTCATATTTATCTGGATTAAAGCTAATCTTCATCAAAATCTGTATTTTGAATCTCTGAGTTATTTTGTTTTAATTCATGATGACGAATTTGACCACCTAAAAACCCAGTTCTAGAAATTTGAAAAAAGCAAATGAAAGCCAGTGTCAGGGTGAAAATGGATATTTTTTTAATTTGACTTGATTTTTTTATGCTGAAAAATAAACCAACTAAAGCCGAAAGTCCAAGTAGGATTAAAAGCAATAGTGAAATATAGGCAGACTCCTCATGTGCTCCAATTGCATTTTCAGATACCCCTGGAATATTTTCAGCAAGTTCCTCTGCTGCCTCTCCAGTTAGATAGGACAATATTGCACCAATACCCGAAATGGTTAAAAGGATAAACGCAGCAATTTTGGTGTGCGTACTTCTAGAATACAAGGCATAAGCCAAAACTATTCCTCCCAAAATTGATCCAAAGATTGGAAGATGTGTAATTAAAAGATGAAAATGTGCCTGTGTCATAATGCTTTGGATTTAATTAATAACTAAAACTTAGTGCACAAACTTAACTAGACCAAGACCATTTTATTTTACATCATAAATGAATTTTATTGCAAAAAAAAAGCTGTCCTCCCTATATTTTTTTGGGACTGGACAGCTTTTAAGTGGTGTTAATTTTTTATAATCTTAATTTTTTGGTTTTCGATTTCAAGGTAATATATTCCATCAGAGTAAAAACTTAAGTCAATTGACTCAATTTCATTTTTGAGAATAATCGTTTCTACCTTTTTACCTGTAAAATCATAAATAATTAAAAGTTGATTTTGACAATTTTTTTGCTCAATAAAAATTGTTCCGCTTGTTGGATTTGGATATACATTTATACTTTTAAGGGTGTTTATGTTAGAAATTCCATTTTCTGAGCAATTTAAAACTTCAATTGAACCCATATCTTCATTTGTACATCCATTTATATCTGTAAAAGTATAGGTGATGTCAAATATTCCTGCCCCAACTGAAGGGTCAAAGAAATTATTGTTTACTCCTTGGCCTGAATAAATCCCTCCGGCAGGTGTCCCTGAATTTAATTCCAATAAACTCATGGTATCACAAATATTCGCAAAATCATTTAATATTACTTGAGGTAATGGATTTACCACAACTGTTTCCGTTGATGATGTTGCAGAACAACCATTTCCATCCGTAATTTGAACGAAATATGAACCAGAAATCATTACACTTAAATCTTGATTTGTAGAACCATCACTCCATAAGTAAGAATTTGCAGGAGAAGCACTTAAAGTTACTGAAGACCCTTCACAGAAAGTTGTACCTCCTGAAGTTGAAATATAAGAAATTGGTAATAGATTCACTACAACAGTTTCAGATGCTGATGTTGCAGAACAACCATTTGCATCCGTAATTTGCACAAAATATGAACCAGAACTTATTACATTTAAATCTTGATTTGTAGAACCATCACTCCACAAGTAAGAATTTGCTGGAGAAGCACTTAAAGTTACTGAAGCCCCTTCACAAAAAGTTGCACTACCTGAAGTTGAAATAGAAGCAATTGGTAATGGATTTACCACAACTGTTTCCGTAGATGATATTGCAGAACAACCATTTCCATCCGTAATTTGCACAAAATATGAACCAGAACTTATCACATTTAAATCTTGATTTGTAGAACCATCACTCCACAAGTAAGAATTTGCTGGAGAAGCACTTAAAGTTACTGAAGACCCTTCACAAAAAGTTGTACTACCTGAAGTTGAAATAGAAGCAATTGGTAATGGATTTACCACAACTGTTTCCGTTGATGATGTTGCAGAACAACCATTTGCATCCGTAATTTGAACGAAATATGAACCAGAACTTATCACATTTAAATCTTGATTTGTAGAACCATCACTCCACAAGTAAGAATTTGCAGGAGAAGCACTTAAAGTTACTGAAGACCCTTCACAAAAAGTTGTACTACCTGAAGCTGAAATAGAAGCAATTGGTAATGGATTCACTACAACAGTTTCAGTTGCTGATGTTGCAGTACAACCGTTTGCATCCGTAATTTGCACAAAATATGAACCCGAACTTATTACATTTAAATCTTGATTTGTAGAACCATCACTCCACAAGTAAGAATTTGAAGGAGAAGCACTTAAAGTTACTGAGGATCCTTCACAAAAAGTTGTACTTCCTGAAGTTGATATGGATACTATCGGAGCAATTACTGTTATTGTATCATTTTCTGAACGAGATTTGCAACCGTTTCCATCGGTTATTTCGACATAATAAATTCCAGATGCTGAAACCCATAAATCTTGATTTGTTGATCCGTCATTCCACAGATATGAATTTGCTCCTGTAGCGTAAAGTGCTATTGAACTACCATTACAAATTGTATCTGCACCGCTATTGGTTATTTCAACAAATGGTAAATTGTTTGCTAACACAATTTGTTCATCAGAAGTAGATGTACATTGATTTATATCCGTAATTTGTACCGAATAATTTCCGGATTGATAAATGTTAATCGATTGTGTAGTTTCACCATTATTCCAAAGGTACATAAAACCAGGGTCAGCATTTAATATCACAGAATCTCCCACACAGAAAGTAAGATTTCCTGAAGTTTGGATAGAATTTGATGGAAGTGGGTTTACAGTGATATCAATAGTATTTGAAGTCGCTTGACATCCGTTTGCATCCGTAAGAAACGCAGAATAAGAACCTGAATTTTGAATCAGTACTTCTTGTGAATTTAAGCCATTATTCCAAGTGTAAGAGGAAGCTGAATTTGCCGTCAAAGTAACCGAAGAACCGTGACAAAAGGTAGTATTTCCAAGTGCTTGAATTGTAGCGACAAAAAGTGGGGGTTCAATTATTTCAATTGAGCCTGATATTGAATTGCTTGCTCCATCGCTTATCGTATAAGTATATGTACCTGCTGGTAAATTTGAAATATCAGCTGTGTTTGCTCCATTACTCCAAGAAATAGAGTAGGGAAGTTGACCACCTTCAACGTGCAAGCTAATTTGACCATTATTTGAACCAAAGCAACTAATTTGATGAACAATAGGAGTTGCCATGAAACAAGAAATGAAGTTCCAGCCGTCATTGTTGCCGTTGTCGATACTGTTTTCTCCAGCGTTAAAAGTTGCTCCACCAATAGCATTGATATCTCTTAGATTTAGATAATTACTACAAATAATGCCACTTGGAACAGAAATATATGCTGAATCACCTGGATTAGTTGAATTTATTGTGATTGGTAATCCTGCAATTCCGCGAGCTAGAAATGTATTTACAAAACTAGTGTCAAATTGACTTAGCGTATAATTCCTTTCCTCTGATAAAAGAAGAGTGTCAAAGTAATTACTTCCATAAATTGAACCATTGCTAAAAAAGCTAAGGTTGCTGATATTATTACCTCCAGATGAAATATTTCCATGGCCATAAAAGAGAACTTTATTAAAATTATTTTTACCTCCTACATGTCCCGTGGAAACAGTGTTTTGAAAGATTACTTTATTGTAATTTAGATTTAAGCTTGAAAAGTAAATATTTCCTAAACCTGAAAATTTGATCGAAGAATTACCTGGTAATAAATTCATGAATGGAATATTTAGATTCCAATTTGCATTATCACCTGTAATCGTAAATTCAGAATTTCCCAAATCTAGCGTTTTGTTATAATTATTATTTTCTGGAGAAAAAGAATTACAGAAAACATTCTGATTATTTGTTTTTAAAGTTCCACCATGATACGCAATATTTCCTGTCGTTCTAAGCTCATCCAATAAAATCCACTCTCCTCCATAATTTCCATCATTAAACACGATGTTGTTGGCCAAACTAATGTTTGCTGTTGTAATTGAGGTCCCAAGTGTTTTACTTTTAAAGAAAATGGTTTGATTAAAATTAAATTGCATTTGTGGAATCAATTTCATGTAGCCAAATACATACAAATCTTTTGTTCCTGAAATAAGTGGTTCTCTTAAGGCACCAGTCCAGTCCATATTTTTACAAAAAGCAGTTTCATTGATGTTAACGGTAGTTCCATAGATAGGGAACGAATTTGCATCAAAAAATACATTGTCATTACTAGATGGGATACATTCTCCGCCAATACCACCACTAGTTAGTGACCAATGCTGGGTTTCACTCCAATTTCCAGAGCCATTTACCCAATATAAATTGCGAGGACTAGGAGCACTTAATGTAAATCCATTATTGCCATTAATGTCGTTGCAATTTGTTGCTATAACAGTTCCACCGACTACTTCGAGGTTGGATAGATTATTATATGCTATATTCTGTGTATTAACCACAGAAATAAAAGATGTTGAACCAGAAGAGGATGAAGTATTGGTAAAATAATTACAATCTCCAATATTTTGCCATAAATCATTAATTGCTGTGGTGTTTCCATCACCAAAAGTGTAATTTTTAGAAGTGGTGAAAACTAAAGTATCGAACGTGTTATTTCCATAAATATTCCCATCCCTATTAAATTTTAGTTTTCCAACTATGTTGTTTCCATTGATGTTCCCAATTCCTTTGAACTCTATATTTGCAATTGTGCTGTTTGAATAAATTATTAAAAAGCTGTTTGTGTCTGTTGACACCATACTTTTATAGCTATAGTTGCTTCCATAAATCTCAGTAGGAGCCCAAGAGACAGATTGTCCAGTCGAATAAATACTTGCAGTGTTACTTCCTATCAATGTTATGTTCGTATTATTAATTCTCCAAACTCCATTGTCGCAGTATTGGTAGCATCCATTGTGACTCAAATAAAATTTTGTATTGGTAATATTTAAACTTCTTGAACTATCAGAAATAGAATAAAAGTTTTTACATGTTATCGTTCGATTATTCAAATTCAAAGTTCCATCATTATGCGAGATACGATTTGAAGAAACAAAATTATCCATAAATGTCCAGGCACCACTTTTTCCATTAAAATACATCTCAACACCAACATTTGCACCATTTCCAGTAATCGTTTTTCCTGTCGTTAAAGCTTCGAAGAAAATTGGAGAGCCGCTAAAAGTGAGTTTAGATGAAAGTGACATTGAACCATAAATATTTAAACTACTTTGGATGTTAATGTTTGGCTTTTTAGTAGAATTGTTGCAGGTAAAATTATTGCAATAAGCTGGGTATAAACCCAAAATAGTAACGTTTTGCAAACTATCTGTGAAAGAATTAATGTCAAAAACAACATTGTCATGTTTTGTTGGAATACAATAACCTGCTGATCCACCAGAAGTGCTTGACCAATGATTTGCATCATTCCAATTTCCAATTCCACCTACCCAATACATTGTTTTCGTTGTTGGCAAAGAAAAATTAATTCCACTATTGTTGCTTATATCTGTTGAATTTGATGCTGAAAAACTTATTCCACCAACTACATGGATATTTTTAAACATCGTATTATCTACAGATATTGTAGCTGTAATTGGCATTTCAATCGTTGCAAAATTTAGAACATTATCATTCCCTTTAATCGTAATAGGTTCAGTGCAAGATCCAATAGAGGATAAATGTTGGTTGATTTTTTGCGTTTCGTTTAAACCAAAAGTGTAAATTTTATTTAGGTTAAAAATAAGTGTATCAAAAGCATTTGCTCCTGTAAAATTTCCATTTCCATTCAATGTAGCATGGTGCAGTGAATTACTTCCTATAAAATTTGAGTTATTTCCTACCGTTATCTTTTGTATGGAATTCGCACCATTTATTTCAGTATCTGAATCAACTTCAACCGAATTGATGGTATTGTTGCCAATAATATTTCCTTTATCGTTAAAAATAATGTCATTAAAAGTTCCATTATTATTGATTAAAACAAAACTATTTGTGTCAGTGATAAATATATTGTTGTAACTTAAATTTCCGCCAATAAATTGATTTACAGACCAATCATAACTTTTTCCTGTAGAATAGATATTTGATGTTTGTCCACCAATAAATAACAAGTTAGTACTATCAAGGTGCCAAAAATCATTGTTGCAATAATAGCAACCATTATGAATAAGGTAAAGGTTCGAATTGCTAATGTCTAATTGTCGATTATAACCTGAAAATGAACTAAATATATCGCAAGTAAAGTCTTTATTGATAATATTTAATTTCCCTTTGTTTTGCGTAACTACTGAAGTACAGTAAAAATCATCTACTATAGTCCATTCACCATTATCTCCATTAAAATTAACTGGAACTCCTATGATTGCAGAATTACTTGTTATGGATTTATTTGTCGTTTGAGATTCAAAATTAATGGCATTTCCAGTAAAACTTAAATGTGAAGATAAATTTGCAGATGCATAAATATTAAGCGAACTTTGAATATTTATGATGTGTTTTAAATTTGAATTTGTACAGGTAAAATTCAGACAATATGCTGGATATAAATCCAAAACAGTTACAACTTGATTACTATCAGTAAACGAATTTACATCAAAAATTACATTATCATTCTGAGTAGGAATACAATAACCTCCTGCTCCACCTGAATTTGCTGACCAATGATTTGGATCATTCCAGTTTCCAACTCCTGAAACCCAATACATTGTTTTTGTTGTTGGCGTTAGAAAAGTAATTCCAGAATTGTTAACAATATCAGATGAATTTTGTGCTATAAAATTTACTCCACCAATTACCTTAATATCTTTAAAAATAGAAAAGTCAACATTTACAACTGCTGTAGCAGGTATTGTTAAAGTTGCTTGCTGTGATGTGTTGGTGTTACTTTTCAAGGTAATAGGCTCTGTACAAGTTCCCAGTGAATTGAATAATTTATTTATCGTTTGATTGTAATAAGGTGAAAAAGAATGAACGCTTCCCTTCCCTAGAGTTAAAGTATCAAAAACATTCTCACCTGTATACATTCCATTACCAAATAGAAGGGCATCATGAATTAAATTGTTACCATCAAAAACAACATCTTTTTTTACCTCCAAATTTGAAATCGTATTATTTGTGTATATATTACAATTGTTTTCAGAAATAAGAGAAGATATCGTGTTAGTTCCATATAGATTACCATTACCATAAAAATGAATATTGTTAAAAACTCCATCATTAACAATATTAAAAATGGATGTTGTATCTATAGAATTTACATTATTATAAACTTGTCCTCCACCTTGAAACCCAAACGCCCAGCCTGACAATCCAATTCCAGTACAATTAATTGTTGAACTATTTCCATTAGTAAAAATCAAATTTTGACCTGCAATATTCCATACATTATTATCACAATAGTAACAAATATTATGTGTTAAATTGATTTGAGCATTGCTGACATCTAAAGTTCTTTGATAAGTCGTTGTAGAATTAAACAAATCACAAGTTATGATTCTATTATTCATTTTTAATGAACCCTTGTTAAGCCAAATTGCTTTTGTTGAATTAAAATTATCAAGAAAAGTCCATTCTCCTCCAACCCCATTGAAAATGAAATCGACCGAAACGGTACATGAATTAGTTAAAATGCTATTGCCAAGAGAAAGTGATTCGAATTTGATATTTGTTCCCTCAATTCTTAATTTTTGGTTTAAACTTATTGACCCATTAATATCTAATTCACTTAAAATAGATATTATTGGTTTTAAATTTGCGTTCGAACAAGTGAAATTTTTACAATATGCAGAACGTTCAGCTAAAATTGACACCACTTGGTTACTGTCATTGAAGGAGTTAATATCAAAAAAAACATTGTCATATTTGGTAGGAACACAGTAGCCACCGATTCCTCCAGAGGTTTGCGACCAATGATTAACATCATTCCAATTCCCAGTTCCACCAACCCAATACATTGTTTTACTTACTGGAGTAATAAAATTTATTCCCGTGTTATTATAGACATCAGAAGAATTGTTTGCATTGAAATTTGCACCACCATTAGCATTGATATGTTTCAGAATAGTGTAATTAAGTTGAACGACTGCTCCAATTGGCATTTGAATATTTGCTGGTATTTCAGAAGATGGATTAGATGCAATTAATGTAATAGGCTCACTACAAGTACCATTTGATTGCAGTAATCTATTAACTATTAAAGTATTCGTATTGTCAAGATTATATTTACGACCAGCCTTCAGTTGTAATGTATCAATATTATTATTTCCATTAATTGTAAAGTCTCCCGTATATGGACTTTCTCCTAGAGCGGCTTTCCTAATTATGTTATTTCCAGCAATGGAGGCTGAAGAGTATGCTTTCAGAAAACCAATGGTATTATTTCCATCTAATTGCAAATGATATTTTGCCAAAATGGACAAATAATTGTTGTTTCCATATATTCTTGCTCCAGCATTTACAGGAGTTAAATCTATCGTTGCATAATTTAAATTGTTTCCAGCTTTTACTGTCATACCGTAAATAGGCATTGGATTTGTAAATCGTATGATTGAATTTCCACCAAATAAATTAAAGTTAATTGGATCTAAATTCCAAACTTCACCATAGCAATTATAGCAATGTCTATCATCTCCTGTCACAAGGAATAAGGAGTTACCTAGCACTAATCCTCTAATATTTGAGCCTGTGGAATAAAAATTATTACACTGAACAGTTTTGTTATTTGAATTAAATGTGCCTGCAATTAAATTTATTCCTCGTGTGGTGAAAAAATTATCTTGTAAAATCCACTCACCATTTGGGTTATTAAAAACAACGGTACCTTTAAATTCCTGATTATTCATTGTTATTAAAGTTCCAAGCACATTACTTTCAAAAAATGAAGTTCCTTCAAAAGAAATGTTCATACTACTTGAAAACTTTAGATTGCCATAAATATGAAGTTCAAATTCATAAGTTCCTGCCAAAGTCGGATTGTTTGTTACGAGACTCCAATCCATATTTTTGCAATTCACGCTTGTTGAAATTGTAATTGTTTCGTTTAAGTTTTGGAATGAGTTTGCATCAAATATCACATTGTCAGCACTTGTTGGAATACAATTACAGGAGACTCCTCCGGAAGTGTAAGACCATTTACTTTGGTCATTAAAATCACCGCTGCCACCAATCCAAAACAAATTAGATGCAAAGGTCACATGGGAAAAGAATACAAAAAAAAGTAGTGTTTTCAAATTTTTCATAGGTCTAATTTTAATTACATTTAAATAGATCTACAAAATTAAATAGGAGGTTAATTTAAAAATAGAACTCAAATTGTTTAAAAAGATGATATTTGTCAGAAATGAAAACAAAAAAAGCTGTCCAGCCCCGATTTATCGGGAGGACAGCTTTTTGCTTTGAAAAATAATTGTTTTTTAGTTTTTCACGAATCTTTTTGAAGATTTAGAACCATTCTCTAAACTTACTTCAATTTCGTAAATTCCACTTTTTAAATCTTGAACAGAAATTGGTCCAGTTAATGCGTGTATATTTTTAGATTTTAATAATTTTCCAGCCATTGAAATAACTTGAATTGATGTAATTTTAGAGTTTTTTACTGAAAAATTCAATACATCTTCCGTTGGATTTGGATAAAATTTAATCATGTTTCCAGCTGATTCAATTACAGATGCGTTATCGATATAGTTAACTACAAATGAACATGAAGTTGTATTTCCGCAATTATCAGTTCCAGCAAATGAAACCGTATTTGCACCATTCACTAAAGTTGTACCAGCAGCTGGAGTTTGAACTAATGTTACAGTGTTTGGAGTACAAGTCGTACCTCCACTTACTAATGAAGTGTAGTCAGGCATTAAGTTTCCATTTGTGTTAAAATATAAATCAACATTTGGTGGACAAGTAACAGAGAATTCGTCCAAAATTTGAACATTTGAAAAATCTAATTTACCTGCATTATCAATATTTCCACTTGGGTCGAAGAATAATCCTACAATATGAAGTTCACTTGTATCCCAATCTGAAGCTAAAGTGAAAGTAAACGTTTGAGAATGAGATTCTCCAGCGTTAACTGTTGCAGGGAAACTATTTACCATTCCTCCAAAACTTGGTTCAATTGCACGGGCAACATGATCGTAAACCATTTGTGCTGCAGGAACTGAGCTTGGTAGAGATTCATAACCTCCCATTACACCATTTGCTCCACCTGCGTATGCGTTTGATTGATTGTAACCTGAACCTGTTCCAGTAACACCATCTTCCACAACAACACAAGCTAATTTATAGTTGCTATTAGCAGCCGCTTGAAAATCTGCAGAGACAGTAACTGTTAAAGTTCTACTTATAGGAGCATAAGTTGCTGTATTTGAAATTAATGCAACTGGTGCTTGCGTAATTCTTTGTAAGAAATCAATTTCCATTCCAGAAGGGTCGATATCTGGTCCTCTATCAACTAATGCAGAAGGATAGCCACCAATTAATCCACCAATTCCAGCATCGTAATCTGTTACAGTCATCGGGTCTCCATTATGAACAGCAATTCCAATCCATTTATCACCATAATCATTGGCCATTTTATCCATGAAAACAGCTCCTCTAGGACACCACTGACACCATGTACCAGTTCCTTCTTCACCAACAACAATTTTCCCAGGTGCAGGAATTATTGGATTAATTGTGATTTGGATTGTATCATCATTTGAGTCATCGTCAACTAAGTTTCCGTTAACATTCGATACTGATGCAGTTAAAACATTTGAACCAGCAATTAATACGATTGGATTGGTAAGTGTGATTTCTGTTTCTGCCAAAGACGCTAAATTTTGACCAGTGATATTTTGGAAATCAGTTGTACCGTTATAGTTTGTATTGATATCAAAACTAGTAATTGGACTTAATCCTAAATTTCTAACCTTTACTTTTTCAATAACAGAACTTCCAGCCAAATTTGCTCCAGAATATGATACTAATGTTGCAGCTAAATTAGTTGCTGGTAAAACATAAGGAGTAATGGTATATTGGAAATCATCTACGTAAAATCCTGATGCAAAAGGTGTGTTTTGATCAACAGGGAAAATATCTATAGAAGCAATTTGATTTATAGAATTAGAAAAAGAACCCACTGAAACATCGTCAATAAAAAGTTCCCAATGATTTGTATTGAAATTTATATCTAATCTAAAATTAAACCAGGTTCCTTGTGTGTAAGTTGTACTTAAATTGATTGTTGTAGCATCATCTAAGGTAATTGTACCATCGTCATTAAAGTTTGCATTTAATGCCCAAACTTGACCTATGGTAGCGGTTTTTTGCAAGTTGAAATATGCAGCTTTACCAGTTTCGACCAACATATTCATTTCTAATGAAAATTGGCCTGTATTCAAAACGCCAAAATTTCTTACTTGATCAACTGGACCACCAGATTGAAGAGTAGAAGAAAAATACATTGAATTTGGAGCACTTGCAGCATTTGCGTTTGAAACAACCCCATCTTCTGTTCCTCCAGGAGCATTACTCCAAGTTGTCCAAGCTCCACCGCTTTGTTGTGCTAGTTTTTGACCCGCTGTATAGGAATCAAAATTGTCAGAAAACGTTTGGGCAGATAGCCATGCGCCAGCGAAAACTGAACAGATTAAAGTAAGTTTTTTCATAATTATTAGTTATTTTTAACAAAAATACAATTTATGAACAGTGACTTACGTTTAATAAGATTTAAAATAGAGCTTATTCTTGTAATCCTAAAATTTATTTAAGGAGTGTTACATTACCCTTTATTAGTTCCTCAAATCCTCCAATACAAGTTACCTGAAGATAATAATCATATACATCAGGGTCTAATTTTTTTCCTTTAAAGGTTCCATCCCAGCAAAAGTTTACATCAGTAGATTCAAAAACCAGTTCGCCCCAACGATCATAAACTCTTAAAAGCATTTTTGTAATTTGTGGACCTCTAACACAAAATTGTTCGTTTTTATCTTTTCCGTTAGGAGAAAAAGCATTTGGAACATACACATATGGTGGTTTGCATTCTGAGGTAACGCATAAAATAGTAATAGTATCGGATGCTGTACATATTCCATCGCTGACAGTTACAGTATATGTCGTTGTTTGGTTAACTGTTGCACTTGTTTGTTGCTCTGTTGGGTTACCTAATCCTGTAACTGGTGTCCATTGATAATTATAGTTGCCTATCGGTGTTGCTGATAATGTGACTTGAGTACCTGCAATTATTACTGTTTCGCTTGCATTTGCATTAATTGAAAATGAATTTACGGGACTGACATTAATTAAGATCGAATCAGTGAACACACAGCCATTTGAAGCATTCACATCAACAAATAAATATCCAGGTTGATTTGTGACTGCTTTTATGTTTGTTGCAGAAATCTGTGTTTCAATTAAGGAACTTGGATACCAACTGTAGGAGTAGGTAAGACCTGAATTATTAATGGCATTTACAAAAAAGTCTTCGTTCTCACAGACTTGTGCACCACCGATTAAATCTAAACCTGCACTCGTTAATTGAACAGTCACGCTATCAATTAAAGAACATCCATTATTCGACATTCGAATGTAAAAGGTTTGAGTTTGATTTTGAGGTGTTACTATTAAAATTGAATCTTGTAGATTTGAATTTAAGGTATCCGTGAAGTTATTGTTAGATGACCATTGATACACATCCGCGGCACCAAAACTGCTAGAAAACAATTCAATTGTATTTGAGCCACACATAATCGTGTCATTTGAAATCAAGTGCTGTAATGTGGGACCAACATTTATGGTGATTTTTGCTGTATCTGATAAGAGGCAAATACTATCTAAGGTAATTAAAGTAATTTCATAAGTGCCAGGCGAATTGTAAGTGATATTTGGATTAAAAATCACTGTAGATGTATCTCCGTTTCCGAAATCCCATATGTAGGAATCAGAAGCTGCCGAGGTGTTTTGTAATTGAATTTGGAAGGGTGTACAACCTTGAAGTTGATCAGTCGAAAATTCAGCTTTTAATATTAATTCAAAATCGAACTTGAAAATTATGTTGTTACAATTCGTGCTCAAATTTTGACTTGACCAAGCTCCAGCTGAAGTTGGAAAATCGCTATGACCACCACATCCACCACAAACCGATTGATATACAACTCCATTTTTATCAAAACGAGAAGTCCCACCATCTACATGTTCTTGAGCGACATTTCCACCTAGATAAGTGCCATATTTTAAAGCATTAAAACTACGTTCAATAACCATTAGATAGAAATCAAAACCACTAGGAGGGGTACTTTGAAAAGCATCAGAACTTACTGCCATTCCACTCAAGGGTGTGCCCTGAAGAATGTTTGCACCCCAACCACTTACGTAAATATTTCCACAAATATCAACCAAAAAGGCAGAGGGAGAAATGTTGATGTTTGCATTTCCATTTCCGAACACGGTTGAATTTTCAATAGTTGTAAGGTTTTCGTCCAATTTTGCAATGAATTGACCACTATTTGGATTTACAAAGGTTGCATTCACCACAGGAAATAATCCTCCACGAGAGTGGCCAAGTACAAAAATTTTATCATTTCTATCGATTTCCACAAAGAAAGCTTGGTCGTAATTCGTTGTTCCTAAATAACTTACTCTTTGCAATACAGTTCCTGTTGCATTCAATTTACCTACAAATCCATCTGAAATCCCGCCGTTATATGTATTTTGAAAACTTCCCGCAGTTTGTGGTAAATTATTCGAACTTGTACCACCAGAAAATACAATATTATAACTAGAATCAATCTTAACCGAGTAACAAGCATCATTGTTTGAACCACCAAAATAACTCGAAAATAGGAGGGATGAAAGTGTTGAATTAAGCTTAAAAATTACTCCATCTTGTTGACCAGCATTACTTGCTTGAAAGGCATTTTGGGTTGGGAAATTAGTTGAGCGTGAACACGATGCAACCAAACAATTATCTAAGGAGTCCAACATGATTTCTCCACGAAATTGATCTCCGTAATTTGTAGTTAGCGAATCATAATAAATTACATTCCCATAATTCCCATTTTTCCCGAAAATCGTATAATTTGCTCCATCATTGTCACTTCCTCCCATGTACGTTGAAGCCAATAAATTATGACCATTTGCACTAATTTTTGCTACGAAAATGTCGGTTCCTGTGTTTCCGAAATTTGACCCATTAAACTGCACAATTAACTGATTTCCTCCGCCATGACTCGCTTGAAAGCCTCCTTGGATTGGGAAATCAATACTGGAAGTTGCTCCATATATGTAAATGTTATTTTGTTTGTCACAAATCAAACTATGCGCCGTTTCCGTACCTTGTGTGTCGTCACCACCACCCAAAAAAGTGGTCCATAACATGCTTGTGCCATCAGCAGCATATTTAGAAATAAAAACATCAGTTGTGACAGATCCACCCACATTGGGTACGGTAAAATTAGAATTTACATCAAATGCCAAATCATCTGGTGTTGGATAAGCGTTTCCGTAAATCGTTCCTGCTGAATAAGCAGTTCCGTCATACCCATAAGTTGCAGTCATTCCAAAATTATCAGTAATTGAACCTGCATAAGTCGCAAAAACCAAAATTGGATCAATGATAAGTTTAAAATCAGGATTGTATTTCCCAATTTTAAATGAGATTTTATTAGCTAGATTTTGAAATTCACATTTTACTGGTATAATTTTCCCATTGATGATTTGGTAGGAGTAGGGCTTGTTTTCTTGAATTATTCCGTTTTTTGTTTCGATAATTAAATTACCTTGTTTATTGATTTTTATATTTTGCTGACCAACATATTCCAAGGAAATTACATTTGGATTGACATTTGCTTCAACATGGAATTCGTATTTTAAAACAGCATTTTCTTCAATCAATTTAAGGTGGATTCCATCATATAAATTTTGCAAGGTGGCCTCCGAATAAGCTTTCACATTTCCTTGCCATTTGCTTTTATCGTTTCCAATAAAGTAATTGTAATAGGCAGAAATTGGTTTTTCTTTCGCAATAGATTTGATTTCGTTAGATCCCAAAAAATTCAAGTGAACAACATCTTGTTTGTATTCCAAAGGATTTCCTTTAAAATCAAAATTTGCGTGTGAATTGTGTAGGTTTGAATAATCAGTTAAATGGAAAAGGAGTTTGTGTTGTTGTACCCATAAATTTCCCCCTTGAAATTTACTTTTGAATAAAATTTCTTTTTCCCATTGTCCTTTGTTTTCTACAAAAGCTTGATGAATCGAATGTTTATGCTCAATTTCCTGTGAAAAAGACCAAACAAATAAAAATAAAAAACAAGTTCCTAAAAGTACTTTCATTTAAAATCAAGTAGTAAATTTGTATAAAAATAAGAAAAAAAATAAATCAAGATACACCAGCGATGAATTTTAAAA
>JBKCGI010000148.1:0-3067 GCA_046303515.1 Flavobacteriia bacterium
TATTGATGCTGCAATAACAAAGTTAACCAAAAAGCCAGTTCAGTTTGCTTCATTGCCGGGAGGAGGACAGGAACATGGCATGACCAGTGCAAAAGTCAAAGGGTTATTTAAAGGGAATATTGCAAAAGAACTTTCAGGAAATTCAAATATAGCTATTCCAAAAGGTAGCACTCTTAACTCAGTACCTGAAAAAAAGAAGTAAATTTGAATTAGAGACACTATTATGAAAAATTCTATCGCAGCTATATTTGGTTCAGTATTAATCTTTGCTTGTTCCAATCAAACTGATAAAGAGAAACAGTCATCAAAGTATAATGACACTTCTGTTGTACAGATTGAATTAAATGATTCTGTTGAAACTTCTTTGAACTATCCAAAGAGAGATAGTCTTTTTAATTATTCTGTTAAGTTACCTTTGAGAAATAATTATTCGTTGAGGATTGAAACAAGCCTGAAATATGATTCGGTATTTCTTAGCGAAAAGTATTACAGTGGAGGTAATCAAGTTGTTTTAAGTCAAAAATTGTTCTTTCTAAAAGGTGACTCAGTCCTTAAAGTGAATGAATTTCCGATTACAGAATTAAGTGATAACAAAGTAAAAGTTAATGGCAAACTTGTGTTATTGCCAAAATATGTATTAACCAGTGTTTTATATGATCCAAAGAATTCCAACTTTATTTCTACCTATTCGTTTGGCTTAAGTAACGGAAGTAATGAGATTTCATCATTTTACTTAATGGATGGAGCATATATGGTAAGTACATATTGCAGTAGATCTCTTTGTGATACAATAGGTAATTTGAACTTTCTGAGAAGTAATAAAAAATATATCGATTCAGTACGATTTAAAGAAATTATCATTTTCCCTCCTCAGAGTGCGGGTAAAAGTGAACTTTGACGCTATAAACGTTTAATGAATTCATTTGAAAAGTTCTTGTTTGATTTATATTATTCCAAACTAAAATGGATGTCCTTCCAATCAGGCTATATACAGACACTTTGGAGTGATGCAACCCAAAATCAGATAAACGCTCTTTCAAATTTAGCTCCCGGAAACTACGATCTTGAAGCGCATGTAATCGCTTGTCAAACTTTTTTCGGATAGAAAGCCTGATTATTTTGTGCGTAAAATTTCAGGTCATACAGCGAATAGCGCTGAGGTCTTTAGATACGTACAATTGGCTCAAAATTATTTGCATCAACATACCGATGCTGCATTTGAAAAATTGAAAAATATAAATTAAATTTAACTTATTAAATAAGCTTTTTTATTTAAAAAAAAACAGTGTTTTGAATCATAATTTTTTCATTAAACTGTTACAAGTAATTGTTAAACAATAATATCAACTATCCTTTCGGGAGCACGATGCCAGGGCGTAACTATATCAATGGAAGCAGCTACAGATACGGGTTTAACGGCAAGGAAAAAGACGATGAATTAAAAGGTAGTGGAAACTCTTATGATTATGGAATGAGAATGTATGACCCTAGAATTGGTAGACCATTCAGCGTTGACCCGTTAGCAAGCAAATATCCAGAACTTTCTCCTTATCAGTTTTTCAGCAATAATCCAATTTGGTTTATTGACTTAGATGGATTGGAAGGGGTTCAGTATTTGGAAACAATGAAGATGAAGGATGGAACAACTGTAACTAAACGAATAGTAGAAGTAGATGTATTTGTTGCTACAAGTCAAAATGCAAAGTCAATGCATTACAAAACTGCTGATCTTCCTACGATCGAATCAGATTTAAAATCAGAATATAATAATGGGTTTAAAGATGCAAGTGGAAATACCGTAGAGTTTCGTTTTAATGTGAAGGAGTTTGATGCGGATAAAACAAACCCTGCGGATTTTGCGAAACAACTTCGTAAAGACCCTAATAATTTTGAGAAGTCAGCAGATGGAGTGACAATGGCTCAGAAAGGTTTTGTTTTAGAAAAGGGTAAACTTAAAGGAACAGAACAAGGTAGTACAAGTATTAATCATGTTACAATAGATAAAAATGCTACTGACCCTTCACACACAAAAGCTCATGAAACAGGCCATATATTTTTAAATTATGACATGTCGAATAATCCAAGTACACCAACTGAACATAGCAAAGCGGGTGGCATTTTTCAATATAAAGTGGTTGACCAAAATGGAACAACAATTACACCTACACAAGGAGTAAACCAGGGTATTGTTGATGCGATATTAAAATCGTTACCTGAAACAAATAGTAAAACTGTTGAGCAAAAATGAAGATAAAAACATTTCAATTTTTTTATTTTATATACATCTCATTTGTTTTAAATGGATGCAAAGCCCAACAAGTTTCTAATAACATAGGGAATGAAAATGTTTTGGTCTTTAAAGTAGCGTATAAGAGTAATAAACAAATAGACCATGAGCCAGTTGGATATGCTCTTATTGATTTTAATAAATTAGATTCTTTTAAATTAAAAGACGACAGTATAAAGAACTCCCCTAATGTAATTTATAACATAACTTACAATGGGGGTTTTTATATCTCCGAAGCATTCACAGATATTTATACATTAGGATGCTGTGAGTACGGTGAAGTGGAAAAAGCTGTTACAGGAAACGTTAATAAAACTATCTCTGAAAGTAAGTTAAAAGATTATAAAGGGGTAGAAAAGCTATCATTGAAACTATTACAAGATAATAACGGTCTTAGTTATAATTTTCAAGAAAAAGAAGCAAATTACACTGTAACAGTTTGGTCAGTAAAACTAAACTATTGTATTTGTAATCTTTATATGGAAACGCCAAGGCAAGCCATATTTGGAAAGAAAGCTGCATATATAAAGAGCATAACAAGTATTAAAAAACCCGAAAAGAAAATTGAGAAAAAAATATCCCTGCTGTTAAAAGAACTAATAAGATTAGATGCCAAATATCAATTATAGCTTCACTTTGCCATCTAATAAATCCTTTATATTCCACGGATTAAAAATCCGCGCTAACGGGGTTAAATTAATTTACGCTCTGCCCGATGATGAAAAAAATATCGTGCTTAAAGTGATTGTCCTAGCTTTAAGTAAAAAGAAGTTTAAAGAG
>JBKCGI010000149.1:0-4412 GCA_046303515.1 Flavobacteriia bacterium
CAATAAAGTCGCACGTAATTTTTTTTAAGGTTCGAGGGAATTTAGAAACTATTTTTCTAATTAAAGTGGAGCAATTAAAAATAAATTTATAGAAAGAACTTCTGTTGTCGAGATTATAGTAAAGATAAAGTAAAATATGACCATTTGGTTTTAATTTTTTACATACATCAATAAGTGCCTGCTGTGTATCAGGTATATGATGCAGTACGCCCAAACAAATTATTAAATCAAAACTATGGTCATTAAATGGAATATTACTTACACTTGCTTGTGTCACCCTAACATTTTCTGCATCTTTATTAAGATCTAAAGCTGAGAAAACAGCACTACTAGGGTCAATCGCCTCAACAATTTGCACCTTATTAGCTATGTATTTGGTCCATCTACCGCTTCCACATCCTAAGTCCAAGACTTTTGTGTTTTTTGATAAAATATCTTCATCCACAATGTCAAAATATTGATCTCCCGCAATTTTTATTTCATCAGAATTAAAGGTGTCAAATTTATTCCATTCCTCACCAAAAGAATCCACTGTTTTTTGGTCTAAGTTGGATTCAAATTCATTTAGGAAGGAAAATATCTTTTTTTTTGATTTTGTGGAAATTATTTTGGTAGGCTCTTTACTATAATCTAAAAACATATACTTTGTTTAATGATGTAAAGTTAATTTTTTTTTTTAAATTTGACATGAAAATGTAAAATTGAAATACATCATGAGTGATACTAAGACTTTAACTAAAAATGACTTTTTAATATTAGATTCATTGAGAGGATTAGCTGCGTTGTATGTGATGGTAGCTCATAGCAGAGGTATTTTGTGGATGGGCGGACAGGTTTTTCTTGAAAAGAATCCGATGGTGAATTGGAGTTTTTATGAATACTTTATTTTTTCAGTAAGTTTAACGACAAGATTAGCTGTTGAATTTGTAATTTTATTTTTTGTATTATCAGGATTTTCAATTGCCTATAGCTTGAGGAAAGGGGGACAAAATAAATTATTTTATTTAAAAAGATTAATAAGAATTTATCCTCCCTACCTTACAGCCTTAATTTGGGCGGGGGTAGTTTTTGTTATAACCAAATCGATTAATCCAAATTTTTATGAGATAGATTTTAAAACGCTTGCTTTTGACCGATATCTTCAGATGAACGATTTTTTTAATCCCATTACTATATTTAAAAATTTAATTTATTTGCCAATGGAGGGTTTTTTAACTCCATTTTGGTCATTGTCTTTTGAAGTAATATTTTACATCATTGCACCTTTTATACTTATTAGGAGAAAAGTTTATTATATTGTAAGTTTGATTTTGTTTATATTAGGTTTAGCTTTTGAAGGAATGATTTTGAATTTGGAATTACCTTATTTACTGAGGGAATTTGTATTTAATTATAATTTTTTCTTCATGCTTGGTGTTTTACTTTTTTGGAATTATGACAAAATTAATTCTTTGTTTAAAGAACTTAAAAAGAACTATTTTATTTTGCTGATATTTTTCTTTCTAGGTTTGACCTATAGTATAAATATTTTTAATAAGATGGAATCTAAATTTTCATTTTTAACTGCATCCATTTTCACCATGCTTTTAATAATTTATTTCCTTAAATATTCTGTTCAAATAAAATTTCTCCAAAAAATCGGTAAATATAGTTATACACTTTATATTACTCATGTCGCAACAATATTTTTACTTCATTCGTTATATTTTAAGTTTTTAAATATCAATCCTCCACATATAGAAAATTTTTGGCTATTTGTTCCAGGGGTTTTACTTAGTTTACTGGTTGCCTTTTGCCTCTATTACATTTGTGAAAAACAAACTAAAAACTGGATCGGTAAAATCAGAGAAAAGACTTAGCTTAATAATTTCTTGTAGATCGCCAGGTATTTTTTCACACCTTCATTCAGGCTAAATAATTTCTCTGCAGTTTGATGTAAATTGTCTTTCGGAAAATCTTTTGATAAGTCAAATTTAGTGACAAATTGTTGAATATCTTCAGTTTCAAATCCATTGAAAACATACCCTAAATTATTCTCTTTGATATGAGTTTCAGTATCACCGATATTTGTGTTTGAAATTACTTTTACGCCACAGGCAATTAATTCCGCTAAACGTGTGGGACTCGTCCCTTTTCTGGAATAAGTGGGTTTGCAAAAGAAAATAGAATAGTCACAAATACTCAATGCATTAGGAACGTCATTTCGCGTCAGGGAGTCTATGGTAATATTCTTGGTATGTTTGACCGGTGATTCACTAATGTATTTATTCACCAAAGTAATATCTTCATGCGTGAATACCAAAAATTTCAGATTGCTGTACTTTTTTTCAAGTTCGGCTATTACATTTAATACCTGATCAAACATATAAACAGTACTTAAACTTCCCAAATAACATACTGCGAGATCATTTTCCTGAACATTGTATTTTTTGCGGTATATTTCCTTAATTTCGGGTGTGATTCGCTTGTAATCGAAGTGAGACAAATCGGCACAACAGGGAATAACATTCACTGGAAGCTCATTTTTTCGATTTAATTTCCAGCTTAAAAGTTCTGTTTTTCCATTTTCTGTTAACGAAACACATTGGTCACACGAAGAGAAGAGTTCAAATTCTTTCTTTTTGAAATAGGAGTATATGTTTTTATACAAAAACTTTGATAGATCCCATTGGCCACCGTCAACCCTTTCATCCACCCAAAAACCACGCATATCAAATAAGAATTTAACACCATACTTTTGTTGTAATTTCAGTCCGATGATAGAAGAAGTATAGCTTCTGCAATGAACAATTTTGAAGTTGTGTTTACGATGTAATTTTTTTGCCAGTCTCCCCATTTTGTAAATGTCCCATACCGTTGAAAATACCGGAGGGTTTTTGGTGTATTTTTGAGGATACCATGAAATATTTGATTCGGAGCAAACGTTATGAATGTAATCGCCTAAATGCTGAAAGTTTACTTCTTTTTCAAAACTTATTAAATGAATTTTGTATCCTTCTCTGGAAATTCCGAATAAATAAGGAAGTACTTGAGACTGACCTAAAGCATCTGTCATGCCGTCGTAAGAAATATAGAGTACGTTTACATCCATTTTTTGTACCACATTTGAAACATTAATAAATACCAAAGTTTGAAATCATATTCAATTCTTCCAGAGTAAAATTTGTCTTTAATGAGTTTAATTTCTGACCAGTCAAAAATCCCTTGCTTTTCAATATCTGATTGGTTGATGAATTCTTCTACTTTGTTTTTCAATTTGCCGTTAAACCATTCAGGAAGAGGAATAGCAAAGCCCATTTTGGGACGATCCATCATTTTTTCAGGAATGTAATCATGTACAATGCTTTTCAGGATTCGTTTTTTCTCTCCCTTGAAAAATTTATATTCATCAGGCAGTTGAGCCACGAATTCAATGATTCGATTGTCGAGAAAAGGTTCTCTTCCTTCGATACTGGCACTCATTGTTGCTCGATCTACTTTCTGCAGAATATCATCATTCAGATAGGTTTGATAATCAATTGAAAGCATCATTGAAAGTGGAGTACTGAATGCAGGGAGACCGTTAAAAAATATCGAGGGATGTTTATGGTGACGCCTGATTAATTTTTCAGTTTGAGGATCGGTAAATTGTTGACTTAAGGTATAGAAAAGACTTAATTCATCTTTGGAGCGTAGAATCTCTTTTAGTTTTTCATAGCGATTCTCAAAATTTTGCTTTTTATTCAAGTAAGGCAGGTGCTTCGGTTGGATAATATTCGTGGCGAATTTAATTACATTTAAAGCAAAGTTTGGTGTCATTTCCAATTTTTTTTTTAAAGACACGAAATCCATATAGCGATTATAACCTGCAAAAATTTCATCACCTCCATCGGCACTCAAAACAACTTTTACTTCCTGTGCAGCCAGTTTGCTGACATACATTGTTGGCGTAACGCTCGGGTCACCAAAAGGCTCGTCGTAATAGAAAGGAATATCATCAATAATTTTGATTAAATCATTTTCTGTACAGTAAAATTCATGGTGGTCCGTACCAAGATATTTGGCAATTTTTTTTGCTTCTGGAGCTTCATTTCTACTTGCTACATCAAAACCGATGGTGTAGGTTTTGATCTGTTGTTCACTGCTTTCTTTTAAAATCGAAGTAACGGCTGTACTATCATATCCTCCGCTGAGAAAAACACCCACGGGTACATCAGAAACCATGCGGTAATTGAATGCAGAAACTAATTTTTCCTTTGTTTGAATTTTGGCTTCTTCAAAAGAAATATCGAGCTTTGGTGTGGAATAATAGTCAGAAACGTCCCAGTATTTTTCAATTGAGCTTGTCTTTTGTTTCAGATCGAGTTTAAGAATATGTCCCGGATTTAATTTGTATGGATTCTCAAAAATACAATATGGAGTTGGAACACAAC
>JBKCGI010000150.1:0-24127 GCA_046303515.1 Flavobacteriia bacterium
ACTAAAATCGCTACCGAAGGATCTTCAGAAAGTCGCTGTAATTCTTGCGTCAGCTTGAAATCAGGATTCATCTGACCAACAATCACCATTTTTTTGCTGAACTTATTCCAGTTTTCTTGAACATGAATTTCTTGCGAATTACTTAAAACCCTTTTCGATTCGTCAAAATTGATGACATCTTCTTTTACTTCAGTAATTTCAATTTGACCATAAAGTGGTTCCGTAAATGCTATATTGATGTGAATTGGCCCTTTTGAAATTCCTTTCGCTTTTTGAAAGGCAACAGACAGCTCTCTCTTCAAAAACCAATGATAGTCTGGTGTTTCAATATTATCTTCAAAAGTTACAGAATGATTGATATGGTTTTTAAATAAATTATCTTGCACAATTGTTTGTCCGTCACCTTGATTTACCCATGCCTGAGGTCTATCCGCTGTAAAAACAATCAATGGAATATTTTGATAGAAAGCTTCCGCAATAGCAGGATAATAATTTAAAGGTGCAGAACCGGAAGTACAAACAATTCCCACCAAATCAGATGTTTGCTGCGCCATTCCTAAAGCAACAAAAGCTGCTGAACGCTCATCTGGAACAACAATACATTTTATTTCTGGATGTTGATTAAAGGCAATGATTAAGGCTGCATTTCGCGAACCTGGTGATACAACAACGTGTCTCAAGCCATGCGCAACACTTTGATTGACAATTTTCTGAACATTTATTTTGGAACTTGTACGCATTTTTCTTAAACAATTTTTTGAATACACTCTACAAGTGTTTTACTTTTATTTTCCGTTTCAATCCACTCCATTTCAGGAATTGATTGCAACGTATATCCTCCTCCTAAATACAAATAGGCTTGATTTTCAAACAACTGAGCACATCGTAAGTTTACATACAATTTTGCATTATCTTCTGAAATTTTGCCGATAATTCCGGTATAAATTCCACGCTGATGTGGTTCAATAGAATGAATTAAACCAATGGCTTGTTCTTTTGGAAAACCACCAATTGCTGGTGAAGGATGAATATTTTGAGCTAATTCCCATGGACTTACACCGTTTAATTCAGCTGAAATATCCGTTTTGATATGTGTAATCGGACCCGCTTGAAAATCATAAGGACCAACAGTTTGAATCTCTTTTAAATTTAATTTGTTGCAAACTGCTAAAATATAATCTGTTACAATTTCTTGTTCGTGTTTTTCTTTTTCGCCCCAAGATTCTTCTTCATTTTTGCGTGTTCCAGCCAAAGCCGTTGTAAAAACAAAATCACGGTGCGACTCTATCAACACCTCTGGACTAGCTCCAATCCATGTTCCTAATTTATGATCTGTGAACAAATAAACGAATGCTTTTGGATAGGATTCACACAAAATATCAAACAATTTTTCACTTTGCGAAATATCGAAGGAAACTGACTTTACACGCGAAAACACAGCCTTTTCCATCTGCATGACATTCAACCCATTCAATAATTCATGCGCCTGAAGATAATATTCTCTAGCTGTCATGATGTATGGCTTATCTTCACTTTGAAAAAATTCAATTTCAGAACTTTCATTTTGACTTTCATGGAAAAGATAAGTCGCAGATAAATCTAAATTCGTGACAATAAATCCAGTTTTTACGGCTTGATTTTCAACTAACTCAAATGAACCAAAAAAGCGTTCTTTAGTTTTATCTGGAAAACGATATGTTAAAAATGCGCTCAAGCAGTCATTTGTTTGATTAAAACGGTTAATCTACCTGTTGAAAGATGTTTTTTAGTCTCCTCTTCGTAAATATCTACTTGCCAAACATGCGTAGATTTCCCCAAATGAATTGCTTTTCCAACTGCCAAAACAAAACCAGTTTTTACACTTGAAATGTGATTTGCATTCACTTCAATTCCAACTGGAGCCTCTTTTTTTAAGTTACACAACAATGCTGAAGCCATTGAACCAACGCTTTCAATCAACACAACATTTGCTCCTCCATGCAACAAACCCATTGGTTGATGTACACTTGAATTTACAGGCATTTTGGCAACAATTGAATCATCTGTAATAGCAACAAACGAAATATTCAAATGTTCCATCATGGTATTTTTACAAAAAGCATTGATTTGTGTTAAATCTCGAGTATTCCAATTCATGGTTTAAAATTAATGAATTCTTTGGAAACAATCAGATATCCTCTAGATTTTTTCTCACATCATCAAGAGAAGTTCCAGGAGGATTAAACACATTCCACAAATCACCTATGTATTGACTTTTATCAAAACTAGCGATCCACTCCACAAACAAATCTCTGAAAGAATTTACCTCATCTCGCACAAGATTTAGATAAGAAACTTCTTTGAAGCCATACATTTCGAGTGAAGTACAATGTAAAGATACTTCCATGGCCGATTTCCGAATGATGACAGCATTTTCCATTTTGAGATCATAATATTCCACTGACTCTGCACCGATTATTTTTGGTGGAATCATTAAAGCTTCATATTGAATAATTTCTTTAATTTCTCTTAGAATTTCTGCCTCTGGATTGTCCTCTGGTTCAATCAATTCACAAATTTTCAATACCAAATCCAAAATATCTTCTGACTTTTTTAAAATTTTCAACGACTTTATACGCTTAAATTCTGCTTTTCGCTCTTTGTGAAAATCTTCTTCATCAAACTCATCTTCAAAATCCATCTGTGTATCATTTTTGGTAAATCTAAATTATTTTTTTTATTTTTGGTAAAAATTCATCCCTTTTATTACCATGAAAAAAATTATTTTACTTTTTTTGATTCTTCAAGGTAGTATTTTTGCTCAGTACGCTGAAAACTCAGGACATATTTGGGCAAAATACAGTTTAGGCAAAGTAGATTCTGCCAATTACAATAATTATTCGATTGGTGGAGAAATTATTTTGGAAAATAGATTAGGATTAAATTACAACTTTGATTTTATTTTTAGAAATGATAATATTTTTCAACTACATTCTTCTGCAGGCTTATTAGGCGGACCAGCACTTATTGGTTTGGGAATTATTACTTGGGCTGCAGCTGGTGATTCTGACGGCGATGGACAAAAAGACTCCAATCTAGGTGGATTGGCTATAATTGGTGGAATTTTAGTCCTTGTTCTTCCAGAAGGTGTTAGTTATCACATTCCCCTTAAATACAACTGGGATATTGCTCCTTATGCCAACATTTTAGGAATTGATTGGATGAAAAATAAAAATTCAAATGAACGATATTGGCGCTACGCTGCTTCCTTTGGAACAAAATTAACTTATTGGAGACCAAATCACTTAACTTTTTCAGGTTTTGTTGAAACAAGAAAAGTAGCCGGAATGGGCTGGTCGATTGGTGGTGGCTTGGGAGTAGGTTTTACAATTGAGTAAAAAATCTTAGACTAAAACATTTCAAAACTATTAGCCTTTTGACTTAAAAACCAAGCTGCGATGCAATGTCGCGCTAGGGCGGAGAGCAACTAGCTCCGTCAGCTGACGGACTAGTGCTTGCAGACCGACCCGAATGGGGAGCGCCCAAAACAAAAAAGTCCAATCTCTTATGAAATTGAACTTTTCTAACTTTTATTTTTAACCTTAAATCAAAGCGTGTATCTCATCGATAATTCTTTCGGCAAAAGCATTTGCACTCGCCTCATCTCTACTTTCTGAATAGATTCTGATGATTGGTTCCGTATTACTTTTACGTAGGTGAACCCATTCGTTTCCAATATAGATTTTAACCCCGTCAGTGGTATCAACTTCTTCATTCGCAAATTTCTCTGCAATATCACTTAGAATTTGATCAACGTTAATTTCTGGTGTTAATTCAATTTTATTTTTAGAAATAACATATTTTGGATATGAATCTCTCAATTCCGAAACTGTTTTTCCAGTTTTCGCTAAATGCGTTAAAAATAATGCTATTCCAACTAAAGAATCTCGTCCGTAATGAGAAGCTGGATATATAATTCCTCCGTTTCCTTCTCCACCGATAACTGCATTTTCAGCTTTCATTTTGGCAACAACATTTACTTCTCCAACTGCTGCTGCAAAATAACTTAAACCTTTTGCTTCAGTAACGTCTCTTAAAGCACGAGTTGAAGATAAATTTGACACAGTAGCTCCAGGAGTATGCTGAATAACATAATCACCAACGGCAACTAATGTATATTCTTCACCAAACATGGATCCATCTTCACAAACTAAAGCTAAACGGTCAACATCTGGATCTACTGTGATTCCAACATCAGCGCCAACTTCTTTGATTTTATCTGATAAATCAGTTAAATGTTCTGGTAAAGGCTCAGGATTGTGAGGGAAGTGCCCTGTTGGTTCGCAATATAATTCAGTAATCTGGGTAACGCCTAAAGCACGCAATAAAGCTGGAACAAAAATTCCACCTGTTGAATTTACAGCATCAACAACAACTTTAAAGTTTGCTTTTTTGATTGCATCCACATCTACCAATTTTAAATTTAAAACGGCATCAATGTGTTTTTGTAAATAAGAATCGTCGTGCGTGATTTTCCCTAAATCATCTACCTCAGCAAAATCAAAAGCTTCTGCGTTAGCAATATTTAAAAGATCTTCGCCTTCAGCTCCTGAAATGAATTCTCCTTTTTCGTTTAATAACTTAAGTGCGTTCCATTGTTTTGGATTGTGACTTGCAGTTAAAATAATTCCTCCTTGAGCTTTTTCAAGCGGAACAGCTATTTCAACTGTTGGTGTTGTTGATAAACCTAAGTTAACAACATCGATTCCCAAACCGATAAGTGTTGAACACACTAGGTCTGATATCATTTGACCAGAAAGACGAGCGTCTCTTCCGATTACTATTTTTAATTTTTGATGTGGGTTACGGTTTTTCAACCATGTTCCGTACGCAGCGGCAAATTTGACAGCATCAATCGGAGTAAGACCGTTGTCAACCTTACCCCCAATTGTACCTCTTATCCCTGAAATTGATTTAATTAAAGGCATTAATGTGAGAATTTTTTGACCGAAGTCAGTGTAATTTTGTAATTTTTGTAATTTAAAAGAACTTAGTATACCTTATAGACAGTAAAAAAAGATTTTACCCCCAAACTATTCGAAACTTTTTTTCAAATTAATCATTTTCATACAAGCAATAGCACACTCAACCCCTTTATTTCCGTGCTTCCCACCTGATCTATCAATTGATTGTTGGATGTTATTATCTGTCAACAAACAGAATGCAACAGGAGAATTATACTCTAAATTCAAATGCATGATTCCTTGTGTTGCCCCTTGACAAACAAAATCAAAGTGTTTTGTTTCTCCTTGAATCACAACACCAATTACAATAACACCATCAACATCAGTATTATCCAACATCAATTGCGCTCCTAATGGAAGCTCAAAAGCACCAGGCACAAAACGCACCATGATATTTTTTTCTTGAACACCATTTTCAAGCAAAGCTTGTTTCGCTCCTGCTAATAGGTTTAAAGTAATAGAATCGTTCCATTCAGAAACAACAATGCCGACTTTAAAATCGGCACCGTTTGGAATATTGTTTTTATCGTATTCCGATAAATTGCGATGTTCTGTCGCCATTATTTCGTCGTTTTGTTTTTAACTCTTGCAATGTATTTGTCAATTGATTTTTGACTAGAGAAACCAAGGTAGTTTTCTTTGATTCTAGTATAAAAATCAGTTGCTTTGTTAAAGTCTTTTACTTCTTCAGCACATAAACCTGCTTTGAATAAAAACTCAGGAGTTGTTTTTTCGTTATCAACTTTATCTGCAGCTGCAACATACATATCAATTGCTTCGTTATATTTCTTCATTTCAGAATAACAATCACCTTGTAAACCTAAAGTATAAATTGCTACGTAAGTATCGCTTACACTAACACCTTCTAATTCAGATAAAGCTTTTGTAAATTCACCTTTAGCCATATATTGACGAGCCAACACGAATTGTGCTAATTCACCTCCTTGTTTTCCATCATATTTAGATACAACTGGCTTTAATTTATCAATCGCTTGATTCGTAGAATCTTTAGCTGCATAATTCAAACCTTCATAATAAGCATCTTTAGATTTCTCGTTTGCTGGATTCCAAATGAATTGTTTATATAAAAAGTAACCTAAAATCAAAACTACGATTGCTCCTATACCCATAGAAATCATTCTAAGGTTTTTGTTGTTTTTGAATTGGTTTTTAAACTCTTGTGGAGATAAATTTTCTAACATACTTTTAAAAATTTCAGAGTGCAAAAATAGTTTTTTTTTTCATTTAGAAGGCAATTATCTATTATTTTTTGCTTTTGTTGATAAATAATTCTTCATTACTAAGTAATTAATTATTAATTTGGACTTCACAATTTAATTTATTACACATGAAAAAAATAGGCTTAAGTATATTTACCCTTAGTTTAGTCGTCTTTTTAAATACTGCAAATGCTCAGGATTTAAGAAAAGGTGGATCAAGTTTTGGAAAAATTGAATCGAATGGCGACGTTCGTTTAAGCGGAAGCATCAAAGGTAAATTTGAATCAAATGGTGATATTCGCGTAAACGGAAGCATTAAAGGGAAAATCGAATCAAATGGAGATATCCGTAAAAATGGATCTATTGTTGGAAAAGTTGAATCCAATGGTGATGTTAGAATAAGTGGTTCCATTGTTGGAAAAATCGAATCTAATGGCGACGTTAGAAAAAATGGAAGCATTATTGGTTCAGCATCTGGTGTGAACCAAAGACAAGCTGCAGTGATGTTTTTCTTTGAATTTTTCTAAAAATCTTTTACTAGAATATTTCTGTACTTCATTTGCCTTATTTTGACGAAAAATAAGGCATTTTTTATGAAAAAAAGAAATTTAGTAATTACTTTTACTAACTATAATTAATTTAAATGAAATTATTCTTTAAACTCACTTATATCTTTTTGGCTTTCAATTTATTTGCACAAGAAGATTCCATTTTTATTCGAAAAATCTACGACAATGCCCTAAGCAATGGAAAATCTTACGAAGATTTACGTTCTTTATGTAAGGATATTGGTGCGCGACTTTCAGGTTCAGCCGAGGCACAAATGGCCGTTGAGTGGGGCGAAAAGAAAATGAAAGAATATAATTTCGACAAAGTTTATTTGCAAGAAATAAAAGTTCCACATTGGGAACGTGGGACCAAAGAAGCAGCTTGGATAAAAGTAAAAGACGGATCTTTGATTCCGATTAAAATTTTAGCACTTGGAGGTTCAATTGGAACAAATGGTATTATTCGTGGGAAGTTAATTGAATTTGAAAATTTAGATGCTTTAAAAAATGCCAAAAGAAGTGACGTTGAAGGTAAAATTGTCTTTTTAAATCAAAAAATGAATGAAAAAGATATCAATACTTTTAAGGCTTATGGTGGCTGTTATCCGATACGTGGTGACGGAGCAGTTGAAGCTGCAAAATTAGGTGCGATTGCTGTGGTGATTCGCTCTTTAGCAATGCCCGTTGACGACCATCCTCACACGGGATCCATGCATTACGATGAAAGTGTTACAAAAATTCCAGCTGCGGCCATCTCCACTAAAGATTGTGATTTGATTGCATCAATGGAAAACAAAAAAAATATTGAGCTCATTTTTGAAATGGATTGTCGCTCTTATCCTGATGAAACAAGTTACAATGTAATCGGCGAATTGACTGGCACAGAATTTCCAAACGAAATAATAACTTTTGGTGGACATTTAGATTCTTGGGATGCTGGAGAAGGAGCTCACGATGACGGTGCGGGAATTGTGCATTCGCTTGAAGCATTGAGAATTTTAAAAACTTTAAACTACAAACCAAAACATACCCTTCGCGTGGTGTTTTTTATGAATGAAGAAAATGGCAACAAAGGTGGAATATCTTATGCAAAATACGTCAAAGAAAAAGGAGAAAAACACATTGCGGCCTTAGAAAGTGATCGTGGAGGATTTTCACCACGTGGATTTAGCTGTGATGGTGATTTAAGTAAATTTAAACAACTTTTTGACTTCGACAAAATTTACAAACCTTACGAATTAAGCGAATTTGAAAAAGGTTATGGAGGTGTTGATATTAATCCACTGAAAAAAGAATTCGAAGGAATAACTTTATTTGGTTTTGTACCAGACTCTCAACGCTATTTTGATTTTCATCATGCAGAAAGCGATGTTTTTGAAGCTGTGAATCAGCGCGAATTAGAATTAGGTTGTGCAGCCATTGCTTCATTTATTTACCTAATTGATAAAAAATTATAAAATAACATAGAATAAATACCTAGGTAATTATTAATTCGTAAATTTGATGCCTAATAACATAAGATGAGCACAAATTCAGCTGAAAAAATCAAATTTACTTCTTACCAAAAATTAGTTATTTTAATTCTAGCTTTAACGCAATTTACTGTAGTTTTAGATTTTATGGTAATGTCTCCTTTGGGTGATTTACTTATGAAATCAATGAAAATCACACCATCTCAATTTGGAATTGTAGTTTCAAGTTACGCTTTTAGTGCTGGGATTTCTGGGTTTTTAACAGCTGGATTTGCAGATAAATTTGACCGAAAAAAATTATTACTATTCTTTTATATTGGTTTTATAGTTGGAACCTTATTGTGTGGACTTGTTACCTCCTACCCTCTTTTAGTTGCCGCTAGAATCGTTACTGGTATTTTTGGAGGAGTTATCAGTTCAATTTCAATGGCGATTGTTGCTGATTTATTCCAATTCAATCAGCGTGGAAGAGTAATGGGATTCTTACAAATGGGATTTGGAATCAGTCAAATTTTAGGAATTCCAATCAGTTTGTATTTTGCAAATAAATGGGGTTGGCAATCGCCTTTCTTTATGATTGTTGGACTAGCTATGCTTATAAGTATGGTAGGAATTATATTTTTAAAACCCGTAAAAGAGCATTTAGCTTTACAAAAAGATAATGCCTTAGTTCACTTGTGGAAAACTATCAAAAATAGGGATTATCGCATTGCTTATTTGGCTACAGCATTTTTATCCATGGGAGGATTTTTAATGATGCCTTGGGGAAGTACATTTTCGGTAAACAATTTAGGAATTTCACAAGAACAACTACCAATATTATTTATGATTGCCGGAATTAGTACGCTTGCAATTATGCCAATTATTGGTATCATAAGTGATAAAATCAATAAATTTACATTATTCACAATCGCATCTCTGTGGATGATTGTTACCGTGTTAATTTACACCCATTTAGTTCCAATGCCTTTTTGGATTATTGTATCTGTAAATGTGTTGATGATGATAGGAATTATGGCGCGAATGGTTCCTTCACAAGCTCTTACTGCATCTGTTCCGCAGATGAAAGACCGTGGAGCATTCATGAGCGTAAATTCTTCTTTGCAACAAATGGCAGGAGGTTTTGCCGCAGTTTTAGGCGGAATGATTGTTATTCAAAAGGACAATAACAGCCCACTAGAAAGATTTGACATTTTAGGTTATACTGTTTTAGTTGCGATTCTAACAAATATCTTTTTGACATACAGAGTTAATAAGATGGTGGAGCGAAATTTGAAAAAAAATCTTTAGTAAATTTAGCAATAAAATAGTTAAAGCGTTTTGATTCAGGTAAATGAAAGTATTTACAAGTTATTTACGCTATAGCTTTACAACAATTAATTAATTTTACTCATTTTATTTACCATGGTATTTATTTTATTTTGTAATTTTGTTTTATTGAAATAAAGATAAAATATGAAAGTCAGACCTAAAAAGTCGGATTACGACGCAATGAAACGACAAATTGATTTAGAAAAAGAAACAAACTTAAGAGAAAAAGACATGAAAACAGAATTTCACAAAGCAAATACGCGAGGATATGCAAATCACGGATGGTTGGAAGCCAGACACAGTTTTAGTTTTGCGAGTTGGTATAATCCAGAAAGAGTACATTTTGGAGCTTTGCGTGTTCTAAACGATGACAAAGTATCAGGTGGAATGGGATTTGGAACGCATCCGCACGACAACATGGAAATTATCACCATTCCCTTGGAAGGAGCATTAGCGCACAAGGATTCCATGGGAAATGGAACAACAATTGAAGCTGGTGAAATCCAAGTGATGAGTGCAGGAACTGGCATCTTACACAGCGAATTCAATGCAAAAAAAGAAGAAGACACCAAATTATTGCAAATATGGGTTTTTCCGAATCAAAAAGATGTTGAACCAAGATACGATCAAATCAAATTGGATGAACAAAAAATGCACAATAAATTATTGCAAATTGTTTCGCCTCACCAAAATGAAGAAGGAGTTTGGATTCATCAAAACGCTTGGTTTCATCTAGGAGAATTTGATGCTGAAAAAGAATTCACTTACGAATTGAAGGATAAGTCAAATGGTGTTTACATTTTTCTAATCGAAGGAAATTTATTTGCAAATGAGCAAGAATTGGAAAAAAGAGATGGATTAGGTATTTGGGACACTAACGAAATACAATTCAGAACAAAATCACGAGCTAAGGTGTTATTGATGGAAGTTCCAATGGAATTTTAAGTTTATTTTACACTCATAACTAATAGTTAATAACTCATAACTAAAAAAATGCATCCAATTATTTCAGATTTAAACTGGCGTTACGCCGTTAAAAAATACGATTCCGGCAAAAAAATTTCAGAAGAAAACATAACTATTTTAAAAGAAGCCATTCGACTTTCTCCTTCATCAGTAGGATTACAAGGATACGTTGTTCTGGATATTCAAAATCCTGAAATTAGACAAAAACTAAAAGAAGCCTCTCATAATCAAACGCAAGTAAGCGATGCCTCTCATTATTTTGTGTTTTGCTATCCAAAAGAAATACATGAAAATTACCTAGACAAAATGATAAGCCATATTTCTGAAATAAGAAATCAAAGCATAGAATCACTTTCAGGCTACAAAAACATGATTTACAATTTGACTCAAAACCAAAGTGAACAGAAGAAAAATCAATGGTTAACGAACCAAGCTTATATTGCATTGGGAAATTTATTACAAAGCGCTGCCCATTTAAAAATTGATGCCACTCCAATGGAAGGATTCAATTATGAAAAATATGAGGAAATTTTAGAATTAGACCAAAAAGGTTTAAAAGTTGCTGTTGCTTGTGCACTTGGATATCGCTCTGAGGAAGATAAATACCAACATTTAAAGAAATATAGAAAACCAATAAAAGACTTATTTAGTATCATTTAGTGTTATTTATTTTTTTTATATTTGATAAACTTTAAAATCAAACTTATGAAAAAATTCTTTACACTCTTATCACTAAGCAGTTTATTTGCTTTTAATTCAAATGCACAATGTCCTAATGGTCAAGCCAATGTCACTGTGGATGTATTGACAGACTCCTGGGGTTATGAATGTTTTTGGGATATTACACCAACAGGAAATGGTTGTGGAAATGGTGCAATTGCAACATACGGTAACATTGCAGAAGTTTCATGTTCAAGTGGTGGAACGCAAGTTGCCACTGCTGGTGGATATGGTGACAATACAACAACAACTGAAACTGTAGGCTGCTTAACCGTTGGTTCTTGTTTTGATATCAATTACGTGGATGATTATGGTGATGGTGGAGCAACTTTTACAGTAAACATAAACGGAGTAAGCTTAGCCCCTTTTGAAGGCGCTGACAGTGGCGGAGTTTTTACATTTTGTATAAATAATTTTGACTTAAAAGTAAGTGGATCTCCACTAGAATACTCTATTATTCCAATTACCCAGGGTTCAAACGTAATTAAATCCTTATCTTTAAAATCGGAAGGAATTCAACAAGTATCAGGTGCTAGTGCAACTGTAACCGTTATGAATGGTGCGAATGTAGTTTTCACAAACGCTTCTTCACCAACAACTATCGCTGCTGGATCCACATCTAATGCAACTTTTAGCGCATATATTCCAACTTCGGTAGGTAACTATTCTGTAAATTATAACGCAACAATTACTGAAGCTGATGGTAATATGACAAATAATACTTATTCTTATTCATTCATTGTTTCAGATTCAGTTTATGCTAGAGATAACGGGGTGAAATTTGACCAAGTAGGTATTGGAGCAGGTGAGATTGGTTATTTGGGTAATAAATTTACAATTGTAAATCCAATTAATCTAACTTCAATCTCTGCAATGATTGGAAATACCGATGGATCATTGACTGATAGTACCTTTACATTGGAGGTATTTAATATGGATGGTACAAATACACCAACTACATCAATCGTTGCTGTTTCAGGCACCATTTCTGCTACACCTGATATGATGTATACTTTAAAAGTAAGTCCTGCATTAGCCTTGGCTCCTGGAGATTACCTCGTGGCTGTTAAAGAAACGCCTGGATACCAACAACAAATTGCTTATTCTGATGCAATTGTTACCCCAGAAACTGTATTTGCTTCTTGGGAGACACAACCATGGGCTTATACTGAAACCTTTGGATTCGCAGTAACATTTATAATTCGTCCAAACTTAAATTTCAACCTTGGATTGGATGCAATTGAAGCGAGTGATTTAACGGTTTATCCAAACCCAACTGACAGTGAAATCAACATAACAAATATTTCTAATGGAACAAAAGTAGAAATCTACAACAAGATCGGTCAACTAGTTTACACAACAGAAGCTACTGATAAATATTTGAAAATAAATGTTTCTGATTTTGAAACAGGAGTATATGTAATAAAATCATTCAGTGATACAAAAACTGGAATTGCAAAGTTTATTAAAAAATAACATTTTTCATTTTTAGATTAAGGCTGTTAGTTTTCTAGCAGCCTTTTTTATTGCTATTTTTGTCATCGTGCAAAAAGCAATTCTCTACATAATTGGCTCAGGCTTAAGTTTCTTGATTGTCAACTTTTTTGTCAAGATATTAGGAAATGGTCCAGATTCTGAGATTCTACCAACTTCAAAGGCTATTCCAGCTCACGAATTGGTGTTCTTTCGTTCCATTATTTCCTTTTCAATTAGTTTTTACTTGATGAAAAGGAAAAACATACCAATTCTTGGAACAAACAAAAAATGGCTACTGATTCGCGGTTTTTCTGGAATGATTGCCTTGACCATGTTTTTCTACACCATTCATCATTTGCCGATTGCAGTTGCTTCTACCATTCAATATTTAGCACCAATATTCACAGTAATACTTGCCATTTTTATCGTTTCTGAAAAAGTATTAAAATTACAATGGATTTTTATTATCATTGCCTTTTCGGGTGCAGTTTTAATAGGCTTAAGTAATTTCTTTTCTCAATCAAACACAAAAGATATTTCACTTTTCTGGGTAGTTACTGGTATCATATAAGCTTTTTTCTCTGGGCTTGCTTACAATGCCATTATGAAATTGAAATCAACTGAAACACCTTTGAATATTGTGGTCTATTTCCCAATGCTATCCATTCCAATTATGGGAATTTGGTGTTTATTTGATTTTGAAATACCTCATGGAATTGCATGGTTGTACATCTTAATCATTGGAATTTTTACACAAATTGCACAAGTGACCCTCACAAAAGCATTTTCAATGGGTGACGCAAATACCTTAGCGCCCTTTCAGTATTTGGGCTCGATTTACGCTTTGATCCTTGGGTACATGGTATTTGATGAAAAACTATCGTTTTATGCTTTGATGGGAATTGTTCTCATTTTACTCGGAGTTGTGTTGAATTTATTGAGTAAAAAAATGAAATCAATGAAGCTAGCCAAAAAATCATAAGCCAGGCATTTTATAAGCTTTTTTTTCGTAATTTCGACACAAAATAAACAAATGTCGCAACAAATCGATCGTTTACGATTAGCAAATTTTGGAAACTTAGAATTACTTGCAAAACAAGTGGTAGAAGGTTTCATTACAGGCTTACATAAAAGTCCGTTCCACGGTTTTTCGGTCGAATTTGCAGAACATCGCTTGTACAATGCGGGTGAATCAACACGACACATCGATTGGAAGTTATTTGCTCGTTCAGATAAATTATTTACAAAAAAATACGAGGAGGAAACTAACCTTCGTTGTCAAATTGTGATTGATTGCTCGAGTTCGATGTTATTTCAAACCAAACAAAACATTTCTAAAATGGAGTTTTCTGTTTACAGTGCTGCTTCTTTAATTGAAATGTTCAAGAAACAAAGAGATGCTGTCGGTATTTCCCTTTTTACGGATAAATTGGATTTGCATACACCTGCTAAATCTTCCTTAGCTCACCATCGTTTTTTATACAGTGAATTAGAAAAAAAACTAAGACTTTATAACGAAAACGAACGCAAAAGTGCCGATAGTATTCCAATCATTCACGAAATTGCTGAATTGTGCCACAAACGAAGCATGGTTTTGATTTTCACTGATTTGTTGGACAATCCAGAGCGTGAACAAGAATTTTTTCAAGCCTTACAACATCTCAAACACAACAAACACGAAGTTGTGGTCTTTCATGTAATCGATAAAAAAGCGGAATGGGATTTTGATTTAGAAAACCGTCCATACACCTTGGTTGATATGGAAACTGGAGAGCGCTTAAAATTGAACCCAACTGCATTAAAAGAAAAATACAAAACGGCAGTTGACGCACATTTCGCTACTATACAAACTAAATGTATTCAAAATCGTATTGATTATGTCATTGCTGATATTGCTGATGGATATGATCAAGTTTTGCTGCAATATTTGTTGAAGAGGCAAAAAATGTCTTGATCGAGGATGTTTTTAACACAAAGGCACATAGTTTTGGCGTGCTGAGTGTTTTAATGGCGCAAAGTTCGAACTCCTGAAAAATTATTTGCCTGTGTGTTTAGCTAATTATTTTTTTGTTAATTTCAATAAACATTTAAGACTAATTTTTAAGTTTGTAATATGAGAAAGTTATTAATTATATTATTCACTTTTGTTTACTCTGCTACCAATGCACAAATAAAATACGTCAGTTCATTCGAAGCTGCTTTAGATCTAGCGAAAAAAGAAAACAAATTCGTTTTCGTAAAATACTATGGAGAAAGTTGTTCTCATTGTCAGGATTTACAGAAAATATTAGAGATTGATTCAATTGAACAAAAGTTTAATAACACCTTCATTTCATTCAAAATCAATTCGGAGAATTTAAGTCCAAAAGATGAAGCGTTTATTGACAAATATAAATTTAATATAGACCAAATCCCATTTTTATTCTTTTTTGATGCAGATGGAAATTTTATTCACTTTTCGATACCTAAAACTGAAGCATCCTTTGTAAATCGGATTCCTCAAATGGTCATAAATCCTAAAGAAAGAACTTCTTATCTCGCCACCAAGTATCAAATGGGCATGCGAGATGAGAACACGTTAAAAATGTATTGCAAATTGGCTCGTTTACAAAGCAATGATTCGCTCGAAAAGCAATTGGGAAACGATATTTATATCAACTACCCCGACGCTCAAATTTTAAGCAAAAGTGGAATTGTTACGCTTGCTAAATATATCAAGCATATTGACAATGGAATGTATCGTGTTTGGATGGAAAACTATTCCAAACTAGATTCTTTGGTGCCTGAATTTAAATATGCTGAAAAGAAAAAAGTTTTTGTAGATATCATGATGGAAGACATCAATAAAAACAAGAGTAAATGGGCTTCAAAGGATTTTGACTTAGCTGTAAAATATTTAAAAATAATCGAACCAGACAAAAACCACTACATCTATTTTTGGCAGGAAATGAGCGAAAAACTCCTGCAAGAAGGAAAAGAAATTGAAGCACTAAAAATTGGTGAAAGCATCTTGGACGCAAGTAGTTTTGGAATGAACAAATATGTGATTGACACTTACCTTCAAAAACATTCAAAAATCCAAAACATAGACCCTGTCAAATCTTGGATTGAAAAACAACTTGAAACGTGTAAGGAACCAGAATTTATCGCTCAGTTTATGGTGCAAATGATTTCTTATTATAACATCAAAAAAGATGTAGAAAAAGTTAAAAGCTTGACGAAAGAAACGGAAAAATATATTCAAGAGCATAAATTGAGTAAGGATTTGATGAAGGAGGTTGTGAAGATTTGAAAATTAATCAATTGATTTAGAAAACAACTTAATTTTCACAATAATCCCTAGCCCTGATGGCAGCGGCATCCTCAAAAAGTAGACTTCGACTTACTTCGACAGGCTCAGCACAAGACGCTCAGTCTCCCTTTTCTCGCTCAAAGATCTTTTTGAGATATAGCGAACAGCAGGAATAGCTTCAAATAAACTTTGTGACTATGTGTTTCCCGAAATCAACTCACCAAGTTACTCTCCTGACCAAACTTTCTGTAAGAAAATAGTATCGCTACAAAGGCCAAAGTCACCATAATTCCAAAGCTTAAAGCCAATAAAGGGAATTCTAAAGTTCCAGCAATCAAGGATTTTGTAGCTAAAACAACATTTATGATCGGAATACAAGCTGTTGTTGCTGTAAGTTCAATTCCTGGTACAAATCCAACCATAGCTGGCAATACGATGATTGCATTCATTGGTGCAATAATACTTTGAGCTTCTTTAAAAGTCTTGGCGTACACCGCAATTGGAATCATCACTCCTGCGAAGAAAATGATCAACGGAATCAGAATCAAGTAGAACATGAAAATGAATTTCACGGTCAAAATTTGGTGAATCACTTCAATTAATTTTGGTTCTTTGATAACGTCAAAAACTTCGATGCTGAGGAAAATTCCCAACATGGTGAAAGATGCGGCTAAAATTCCAGATAAAACTACTACCATCATTTTCCCGATTAAGATTTTCCAACGGGAAACAGGAGTTGTCAATAGAGTTTCTAAAGTTCCACGTTCTTTCTCACCTGTAAACAAATCAATTGCAGGGTACATGCATCCCATAAAACCAAAGGCAATGAACAAATAAGGCAAAAATCCTCCAATCAATTTTCCAATTGTTTCTTTGTCAGAAGCTACATTCTCATAGGTGATTTTAATTGGATTCAATTGTTCTTCACTCACTTTAAGTTGCTCGTAACGTTTTGTTTTTACTTGCTGATTGATAAAATTCAAGTACATTTCTGCACGTTCTTGCATTCCAATTACCGTTGCATCATGAAACACTTTAAGTTCAGTAGATTTTGTGGAATCAGTTACTCCTGAGTAAGATTCAGGAATATATAAGGCAAATTGAATACTATCTGAAGCAACCATTTCTTTCAATTCCAAGGTGTCTTTCATTGGAATCAAATTTGTTTTGCCAAATTCTTTTGGAATGGTGTTGAATTGGGTGAAAAATAAATCTGTTTTATCATCATTCACAAAACCTATGTTTACAGTTTTTGACATGGCATCTTCTGTAAAACTGGAAGAAATTTTCACAAAAACCGTCATGATTATTGGGAAAATCAAAATCGGAATCACAATCATCATGATCACAGTCCTGCGGTCACGCAAAGTATCAATTAACTCTTTTTTGAATATTGTAAAAATCATAATATTAAGAATTTTGATGAATGATTTGAATGAATTCTGAAGTCAAATTTTCGGTTTGCATATTCGCTTTAAAATCTTTGAATTCGCCGCTGTAAACAATTTTACCTTTGTGAATAATGGCTAAATCGTCGCACAACAAATCCACTTCCGACATGATATGACTAGAGAAAATAACCGTTTTTCCTTCGTTTTTACAATCGCGAATCAATTTAATGATATTTTCAGCTGTGATGACATCCAAACCACTAGTTGGTTCATCAAATACAATCACTTCAGGATCGTGAATCATGGTTCTGCAAATCGAAACTTTTTGTTTCATTCCCGTGCTTAATTTCCCGATTCTTTTGTGCTGAAAATCATTCATGTCTAATAAATCAAACAAATAAGCTTTTCTTTTTTCAAAATCTTCTTTTTTAACCCCATACAAATCAGCAAAATACTTTACAATTTCGTTGGCAGTCAAACGTTGATACAAACCTGAAGAGCCAGTTAAAAATCCAATTTTCTTGCGTGCATCTTCTGGATGTTTGATGGCATCAATTCCACAAATTTCAATTGTCCCAGAAGTTGGCGTGAAAAGTGTCGAAAGCATACGCATCGTTGTCGTTTTTCCTGCGCCATTTGGTCCTAAAAGCGAAAATATACGACCAGGTTTACACTCAAAACTCACATCCTTAACGGCAATGGCAACTTTATCTTTGGTTGCGTATTCTTTTTGTAATTTGCGAGTTAAAATAAACTCTTTATTCAGATTTTGTACACGAATCATACGGAACTATTTGAAGCTAAATTAATATTATTAGACTACTTTTCGATTGTTTTAGGATTAATTAAGAATTCCTCATAAAATTCCTCCAATTTTGTAGTCATTTCATTGTAAAAGGCGATTTTTTGGCATTTATTGATACTTTCATTCAAGCGAGCAATTGGTGTTAGGCCGCCAATTTTCGATATTTCGTTTGAATCAAGCATGATGATTACTTTCAGACTTTTTAGATTGATTCCATTTTGAAAATACAACTCACCTGCTCTTCGTGGATTTGCAATAACAATATCACAACCGTTATACAAATTATTACGTTGCTCAATTCTTTTTCCTTTATCGTGTGTCACCAAGGAAACCAAACCTGTAATTTTCGCAAAAGCATTCAGTTTGACTTCCAATTTCATGCAGGTATCAATTTCGCTACATAATACCAAGGCTCTCGGAAATAACTCTCCTTCATCTGCAGGAATACGTTGTACCAAAGTTAAAGCGCTCAAAGTTAAAATATCTTCCAATTCAAAGCCTTCAAATAAAAAGTCTTGTCCACTTTTCAGGGACTTCAAAATCGAAATCTGGTCATCAGTTAACTCTTTGAGACCAGATTTGATGATTTGTTGCTGAATTTGTTCAGAGAAAATACTTAGTGACATCTTTTTTCTTACAAAGGTAGTTTAAAGTTGGGATAAACAAATTAAATTACCCATTTTTTATGTGATTTCAAACAATAAAAATCACCTAATAATTTGATGTAGGTCATATTTTAAGCAAGCTGAGATTTTGAACTTTGTAAAAATAAATTAAATCTAAAAAACAATGAAAAAATTTACATTACTTGCTATGCTAATCGTTAACTTTTTTGCTTTCCAGGCACAATCAGTTATTGCGGTTGAACATTTAGGTGGAGGAACAAGCTTTACGCGTCGTTTAGATTCTGCCATTTACCTTGCTCAAACGGGAGATTTTATTTATTTACCAGGTGGTTCATTTTCAATGGGATCAGCGATTTTAAGTAAAGGAATCTCAATCATAGGTGTTGGACATCATCCTGATTCAACTCTAGCGACTAATCAAACAATTATTACGGGAACAATGACAATCGTTGAAGGAGCTCACAACCTACATTTGGAAGGATTATTTGTGATGGGTGATATTTCTCTAACAGCTCAAAATCAGGCTGATAATCTGATTTTAAAACGTTGCAATGTTGGTCATGTAACAACAAATGGTTCGCATTTTACCCAGTTTCAAGATGATTCAACTTTCAGTACAAACTGGCAAATTAGTCACAGTATTGTTCGTGGGAATTTTGAATTAGGTCACATCAAAAACTTTACCTTAAGTGGAAACATTGTTGCTGGTCAAATTTACAATGCTTTTACAGGTGGAATTATTGAAAACAATGTGTTTTTGCACAATAGTCAAAGTACTCGATTCATGGACAACGTAAGAAATTCAACTTTTAAAAACAACATCTTTTTGCACACTTGGGAAATTTCCTGGCCAGCTTATGCGTGCTACAATCCTCCTTGCGGAAGTTACAACAATGTTTTTATGAATAACTCCTTTTGCATGGGCGGACAAAGTTCTTATCTAGATAATGGTTTAGCAATCGTGTCCTTAAATAACAAGTTCGATGCTGACCCTGCTTCAATTTTCCAAAATGTGACTGGAAATACATTTAATTATGCACACAATTATCATCCTTTAGCAAGTTTTACAGCTCAGATTCTTGGAAGCGATGCCTTAGAATTGGGAATTTATGGTTCCGCAAATCCTTACAAAGAAGGAGCTGTTCCGCTAAATCCACACATTCAAACAAAAACCATTTCAACGAGTACAAGTCCAAATGGATTGTTGAATGTTGATATCAAGGTAGGAGCTCAAAACAATTAACCAAACATAACTTACTGATTATGAAAATGATAATCTGGAACATTACTTGTGTTTTTATGCTTTTAGCAATTCAAGTACAAGGTCAAAAAATAATAGCTAAAGTTGCCTTAGATGGAACGTCTACTTTTTATCAAAAGATTGACTCCGCAATTTACTATGCTAGCGCAGGTGATTTTATTTATTTACCTGGCGGGAATTTTAATATTGGTAATTTGATTATTGATAAAAATGTAACAATAATTGGAGCAGGCCATTATCCCGATTCCACTTTGGCAACAGGAATTACCTTTTTGAATGGAAACATTAAAATTACTGATGCTGCAAGCAATGGTAGTTTAAGTGGGATTTATTTAAGCGGAAATCTATACTATGGGACTAGCGCAATAAATCAGGCAGTTCAAAACTATACAATTCAGTATTGCAATTTAAATGGAGTTTACTTATCCTTTGATGGAGTTTCCTACAATGCCAATTCCATGAATACAAATTTTAGTTACAACATTGTAAGAGGACTTTTCAATGGTGGTGACGCAAGAGATTTGTATATTAGAAATAATATTATCGTTGGTGGTGGATATTACCATTTGTATTTTATTACCTCGGCAGAAGTTTCAAATAATATTTTTCTAGATGGAGTATTTAACGATTACGTAACTGGCACTATTTTTCAAAACAATATTTTCTATGATTATATGGGCGGAAATGCAACTCCAAACACCAGTTCAAATAACATTTACATGAATAATATATATGTAGGTGGTGCTCTAACTCAAGGAGGAAATGGTGCTTTAATCGTTTCAAACAATCATCAAATGAATGCTTCTGATATCTTTATGAATCAAGCTGGAAATCTATTTTCATACACGAGCAACTATCACCTTCAAACTGGAGTAAATGGCGTATTGATGGGATTAGACAATACTGAAGTTGGAGTATATGGAACACTTAACCCTTATAAAGACGGAGCTTTACCGCTTAATCCACACATTCAATTTAAACAAATAGGATCAACTACTACACCAAATGGAATGATAAATGTTGATATTAAAGTAAATGCTCAATAGAAACTAAAAAATTTATATCATGAAAAATATTTTAAAAATACTTATATTATTGTTTTTTCATCAAATAGTTTTGAGTCAAAGCAATAAGATTTCCTCTTATCAATATTGGGTCAATAGCGATTTTGGAAATCAAACAACTGTTTCTATTACACCTGAAGTTAATTTCCATCTTCAAACAGATTTGGATATTTCAGGACTAGAAAAAGGATTTCATACCTTCAATATTCGTTTTCAAGATGAAAATTTGAAATACAGCTCCGTTTTAACACAACTGATTTATGCGAAGGCGAACTCAGATAAAATTTTAGCTTACGAATATTGGTTTGACACCGATTACACTAATAAGGTAAATGTTCCTATTAATCCACAAATGCAATTGAATCTGCTTTCGAGTTTCGACTGTTCAGCGCTTGTAAACGGGACTCATATATTAAACATTCGTTTTTTGGATGAGGGAGCTAAATGGAGTTCAGTCGCAAGTCAGTTTTTTCAAAAATCTTCTAACGGAACTTCTGCATTAAATAAAATTACCGCGTACCGCTATTGGATTGATTCTTCTTATACAGAAATGAATTACATCAATCTTGCAACGGCACAAAATCCATTTCATTTAATTGAAAACGTTGATTTTACACAAATTCCAGCAGGACAGCATTTATTCAACATTCAGTTTAAAGATACTGCTGGATATTGGAGCTCCGTTTTGACAGATACAGTTGTTAAAAATGCCTTACCAATAGCAAATTTCAACTATTCAACAACTGCAAATTGTGATTCAACTGTCGTAAATTTAGAAAATCTTGCTTTTGATGGAGATACCTATGCTTGGGATTTTGGGAATAGTACTTTTAGTTCAGATTCGTTACCGACCTTGACTTATTATTCTCCTGGAACATACAATATTAGTTTGACTGTAACGGATTCTAACTCTGGATTAGACAGTACTTTGACAAAATCAATTGTAGTCTTAGGACCAAGTTCAAACACCATCAGTATGAACGAGTGTTTTGAAGCTGTTTCACCAAGTGGATTGCACGTTTGGTCTCAATCAGGACAATATTTGGATACTATTTTAAATCAAAGTGGTTGCGACAGTTTACTGACAGTAAATTTAACGATCAATACGGTGGATGTAAGCGCAAGTAATACAGATAACGTTTTATCTGCAACACTTAACGGTGCAAGCTACCAATGGATTGATTGTGGAAATGGAAATCAAACAATCAATGGAGCAACAAATCAGAGTTTTAGTACAAGCGTGAATGGTTCCTACGCAGTAATTGTGAATGATGGAACTTGCTCAGACACTTCGGCGTGTTTGTTAGTGGACAATTTAAGAATTGATGAAATGCTGAGTTTTTACGGAATCAATGTATTTCCAAATCCGAGTAAAGATTTCTTAAATGTTTCTTTCGCAAAAGCGAATTCTCTTTCAAAACTGAGTATTAAAGATTTAACTGGAAGAATTTTAATCAGTGAAATGCTTGAAAATGCAACAAGTGTCCAATTTGATATAGTTCAATTTTCAGATGGAATTTACGTTCTTGAAATCGAGCTTGAAGGAAAATCAAGCCAAATAAAATTTGTGAAAGAATAATTTTACAAATACCTAAACTTCAAGTAAAGCTTGTCTGAGAAATCAGATGAGCTTTATTTTTTTTGAGTAATTTCCTTGATAAACTCTTGATCTACTTTATCAATCACAAAACAATTGTTGTAGTCTGTTTTTTTATCTTTAATCCCACAAACTTTCTTTTGTTTATCGATATTTTTGATACTAAAAATATATTTGAACTCAGGTAATTCAAGTACAATCTTGTTATTTTTAATTTCAAATTTACCGTCATCTTCGGTATTCATCCAGAATCCATATTCTTTCAAACGGTAAGTACTATCTTTTAGTAAAGTTAAGGTTGAAGTATTTTCCAAAGATTTATTTGCATTTTGAGTAGCAACTAACACGATGTTTTTATCTGAAACTCCATGTAAATAAAAAGTTGGATTAAATAAAGCCGAAACCAAAGGTAAAGCAACTAATAAAACAAAAATGAACGCCTGACTATTGTCACGATCTTTATTTTTCAGGAAGCCATAAAACAAAAATAGTAGCACAAAATAGATAATGGTTACGAGTGAAAATAGAATATATTGTAAAAATCCTTCCAAGTAAAACCCTAATTCTAATAAGAAAAAACTTAAAAAGCTTATGATTAAAATTGATTTTAGAGAGTTATTGCCCATTTTGTTTTGTTTTAAATTAAGTGATAAATATAGCAAAAATTATACCGTTTTCAACATTATGTTAATGATTTTCTAAATTTCAGATGCCAAATCAAATATAATCCAGCTAAAACTGCTGTAAAAGTTCCAAACAAGAAAGTGTTGAACACACTTGAAAAGGTATTGTCGTATAAAAATGTTGTTGCGAAAGAACCTAAAATAATACCTAGTTCTAAAGCTATAAACATGGTTCCTGCTCCAACTCCTCTTCTATCGATGTGAGATAAATCTGCTGTCCAAGCAAATAAAGTCGGACTAGAAACTCCTGTAGCCAAACCAAAAACGATTGCGCCAACCGTATAGGAAACAATTCCAGTTGCTGTTCCGATCAAAATCATGCTGATAATTAAAATCGTCATTCCAATTAATAAGGTATATCTTCTTCCGATAACATCTGAAAGTTTGGCTGTAAAAAGTCGCAAAATAATTGTCGAAAACACGTAATACATAAAAAAATGTCCTTTGTTTTCAATTTTTAAAAAAGTTGACATTTCTGAGGACATGACAAAAATAATTCCAGAACAAATAGCAGATAAAAACATCACAATTGCGGATGGAAGCACATTTCTCTCAAAAACATCAGACCATTTCACTAGTAATTGACTTCTCTTGTATTTCACTTTTTCGACCAAGGTTTCCTTCACTCCAAACAAAATGATACTTGACAAAATGGATAAAGCCGATGCGACCATAAACATTCCATCTAAACC
>JBKCGI010000151.1:0-7223 GCA_046303515.1 Flavobacteriia bacterium
TTCGCTTAAAGGAGAGTTTACTAATATAAAATATTACTACTATGAATAAAAACTACTTAATTGCATTATTTTCGTTAATACTTTTTTTTAACAAACAAACAATATTTTCACAAACTTGGCTACCTCCAATGGGGACAGGAATTACATCCACCAATGGTGCAGTTTTAGCTGTAGAGAGTTATTTGGGTGATGTGGTTATCGCAGGAGAATTTACGAGTGTATCCGGTGTTTCGGCAGTAAATGTTGCGAAATGGAACGGGAGCTCTTGGTCGGCTTTAGGTGCTGGAGTGCCAGATTTGGTTAAATGTCTAGTTGTTTTTAATGGCGACCTATATGCAGGGACTGATGTAGTTGGATCAACGGCCTTATATAAATGGACTGGCTCAGCTTGGGTTAGTGCCGGTCCTATGACAAGTTCTGTTAATACACTCTATGCCGATGAGCAAAATGGTATTTTGTATGCTGGAGGAGCTTTTACTACGCCAGGAAAATACGTGGCCAAATTCGAAAATGGAACATGGTCAGGTATAGGTTCTCTTTCTACAGGCACGAGTTCTTTCCCTGCTTGTTATGCTTTGACAAAATATAAAGATACCTTGTACGCAGGTGGAACATTTAGTGCAGGTAGTAATACCCAATATGTTGCAAAATATAATCCTGAAATTGGCTGGGTTCAATTGCACAGTGATAAACCTAACGCTGCAGTAAATTCTTTTACTCAATTTAGAGATACTTTATATGTGGGTGGGAATTTCACGAAAGTTGGTGTGCAAACAGGCGCTAACACGAGATGGCATGTTGGAGTAGCAAAATATGACACAAAAAACTGGATTCAATTGATTCCTGGAATTGTGGGACCAAATACAACTTCTGGAGAAGTTTTAAGTATCGAGTATTACAATGGAGAAATATATGCAGCAGGTTCATTTAGTGATATTTTTGGTGGTGATCCAAATACTCCAAAAGTAGCACGTTTTAATGGGACAAGCTGGCAGGGACTAGAAACAGGATTAAATAATACAGGAAGAAGTTTACATCGAATAGGAGATACTTTATATGTAGGAGGAAGTTTTACTACCACGGGTTCGATTAACAGTCCTTGTATAGGAAGATGGTATAACGCTTTTGTTGGATGTACAAACCCATTATATACCGAATATCATCCTGATGTTGACGTTTCTGCTCCAAACGCCTGTACTGATCTTATTACTGATCCACCAGTTGCTTCTTTTGCAAGCAGTTCAACAACAATTTGTGCAAATCAATCCATCTTTTTCAACAGTAATTCATCAGGGAATCCAACTTCAACAACCTGGTCCTTTCCTGGAGGAAATCCTTCCTCAAGTAGCAATCCGTCACAAACAGTAGTATATGCAAATCCTGGCACGTATGATGTTATTCTCACTGTTACAAATGTCGCGGGAACAGATATTGAAACACTTGTTGGCTATGTTACAGTTGATAATTGCCTTGAATTGAATGAAATTAGTTTAAATAACTACAACATTTACCCTAATCCATTTGAAGATTTATTAGAAATCAAAAATTTTAATAATTCAGTGAATTTTGATGTTCAAATAATGGATATCACTGGAAAAATAATTGAATCACACAACACGATTTCCAAAGAAATTAAAATTAATACTTCTCACCTTATGAATGGTGTATATTTTGTAAAAATATATGAGAATAATCGAGAGGCAATGTTTAAAATTATGAAAAATTAAATTTTCAACTTAGTAAAACTCAATACTATGAACTCAACAAATACTTACTGCTCTTTTAGACAAAAGTTAAAACTGCTTTTGTTACTTATCTCAAGCTCCTTTTTTGCAAATGCACAAAGTGAAATTGATTTGACGAAGACCCATTACGGATCTAAATACGTAAAATCGATTGATAGGAAAATTTATAATTTAGAAGATTTTTCAACTCCAAGCAAAAAAGAACTTTCAAAAGATTTTTTGAATCAATTTGACAAGGCTTTCTCGAATCACCCAGATTTAGGATTCGCTAGACATCGCGTTTATGATGAAGCAATAGAAATGGTTGATAAACGAACTGCAAATGGAACGCAATATTTATTGCCAGATGGCAAAATAATATTCAGTAGTACTGAGAAACCGCTCAACTACTTAGACCAAAACGGCTGGTACCGTGAAATTAATTCTAAATTAAATGCTAGTCCTTTAAACAATGTTTACACAGCTGATAAGCAACCTGTTCATAAAACAATTAATGTTTCAAATGCAAATACAAAGTATAAAACGAGTATTGGAGATATCACAATAAATCAAAACACTAAATTAAAATTTCAAACAGGTCAAACAATTAGTAATCAAGGGCAATTAAATTCGAGTAATTATAAAATTGGGGAAAATGGAATGTTCATTTCTAATGCTTTTGAAGGAATTGATGCTCAAATCATATTTTTAGAAAGTGGAGCAATTAAAACAAATTACATCATAAAAGATAGAAGTTCTGTTCCTACAAATGCAGAATTTATGATATTTGAGGATATCATAACAATTCCTGAAGGATTAAATTTGACCTACGATGAGAGCGATGGGATATTTAACGGAAATGGATCAGATTGGGAAGGAACTTTAATTTTAAAAAATAGTGCAGATGAAGGAATATTGTTTTACCAACCAGCTGTGATATATGATGATAATTATGTACAGGCATTAGCATTTGCCAACGAACCAAAATTTGATGCTGCCTCTCAAACTATTTTAGATGAAGGAGTTGGCTCTGATGCCTTAAGTTACGGTGCTTATCGTATTGAAAGAGTTTCCGCAACCGAATACAAAATAGCATTGGTAGTTTCTGTTGAATGGCTACTTGCCAATGATAGAGCCTATCCTGTTGTTATAGACCCTACAACCTTTTTAGGCGTGGCTATAAATACTACTGCCAGCTGTGCAGTGAGAATAGGCGGAGGAGGTAACAGTGCTACTGTTCCAGTTGATGACCCAAGAGCAACTTATGGTGGTGTTGGTTGTCATTCAACAACTTCAGTTTTGCCTGCCGGTTATATGCTCGTAACGACAGGCTATCCAGTTCTTGTTCAAGCTGGATATGTGAGTACTGGTTGTGTAATGGGAAATACCTTTCAAACGTTTTATGGACCTTGTGGAAGAGACCCAAGGGCATCGGGTTTCTTTTGGTTTTGTAATACTGCAATATTCGCAGGTACATGTACAGGAACAAATACTGCAATGGATGGAATACTTTCACGTTGCACTACCTCAACAGATGGTGAACTTTGCAGCGCTGCTACACCTCCATCTTGCTCTGATCAAACTTTAAACTTCACCTTATGCCTTCAAACTAGATGCACTGGTGGGACAGGTGGTACTTGCTACGCAGTTGCTGGGAGCCCTTCTGTAAGAGGAATTGGAACCTTTAGAGTTGATTTGGTAGGTGAAAAAATCACAACAACCTTATCTGGTGGAGGTAATATTTGTCCAAGTACAGCAACCACCTTGAACTTAGCTACTCGATTTGGCGTACCAAATGCATTAAGCACGGCAAACTGTACAGATCAAATGGGTGGAACCTATTCCTGGACAGCTACTTGTAGCGGTGGTACCCTGGGAGCTGCAAGTGGAACCACTACCACAACAGGAACAGCTGCGATAACTTGGACTTCTCCAGCTGCACCAGGATCATATACGGTCACTGTAACTACCTGTAATACGGGTTGTAATACGCCAGCAGGAACAATGTGTGACGTCCAAACAGTAACTTATACTGTAGGAACGGCAATTGTACCTACTTTATCTGATGTTACCCTATGTAATACACAATCTACAACGCTAACTCTAGGAAATACACAAGCTGGCTACACATACACTTGGTATGATGGACCAACAATTGCTAGTGCATCCTTAGGAACAGGAACAACCGAAACTGTAGGACCTTTTTCAAATACAAGTAGGCAATATACCGTTAGAGCAACGGCTCCATGCGCTAGTACACCTATAACTGTAACGGTAACCTGGGGACCAATTGCTGCACCAACTGTTGGTGCAAGTCCAACGATATGTATAAATACTAGTGCTACTTTAACGGCTAGTTGTGGAACAGATTGTGAATGGTATACAGTTGCCGTTGGAGGTACATCGGTTGATAGTGATGGAAGTTATACAACACCAGCAGTAGGGTCTACCACCACTTATTATGTGGAAACAAATATTGGAGCAGGTTGTGTTTCTGCCAGAACACCAATTACTGTAACCATTGGTAACCTGACCGTTAACGCGACACCTGCTGCATCAACAGAGGTATGTACTCCTGGAACACTAGGGTTTAACGCAACTACATCAGGGGGTACCTTTGTTCCTTTTGATGATGAAATTGTTAACGACGTAAACTCAGCAAATGCAGCAAACAATAGAACTTGCACAGATCCTTCAGCGGCAGATTGCCAAGATGCTGGAGATGTATGTTCAAGTACATTAACGACGCCAGCCAATGTAGCAAACCCTCTTGACGCGACGTCTATACAGAGTGTTTGCGTAAGATTAACCGATGGTTGCGCTAAGGACACTAAAATATGGTTAATGTCACCTGGAGGAACAATATTTTTACTTTCTCAAAAAAGAAGTAATGTTGATAATGAAGTCTACAACACCTGTTTTACAGCAACGGCAACCAATGTTATTGCAAATGTTGATGATAATTCAACGACATCGACACCAGCAAACACATTTAGGCCTGCACAGGGAATGCTAAATGCGGCTTTCGTTGGTGAGAATCCCTACGCAGGAACGGGCACATGGACTTTATATGTAAATGATGATTTAAACGGATGTTCAACTACGATTGGTATAGATCGCTTTTCTATGACCTTTAGAAGAGACCCTCCTGTGACCTACACTTGGTCTGCTGCGCCTTTAGCACAACTAAGCAGCTCCACAATTGTCAATCCTACATTTACAGCTCCAGTGCCTGATTACAACTACACTTATACTTTAACTGTTGTTGACAAAAGAGGCTGTACAGGAACTGATAACGTAAATGTATTTTGTGGAATACCACTTCCTGTGACCTTTAGTCAATTTTCTGGCGTTAAACAAAGCGCAGGTAATCAACTAATTTGGGCTACCTCAAGTGAAAGCCAATCAGATTATTTTAACATTTTAAGATCGAATGATGGAATAACCTTTGAAACAATTGGAAAAGTCAAAGCTGCAGGTAACAGCTCAATAACAACTAATTATTCTTTTTTAGATGAATCACCAAGAAATGGAATCAACTACTATAAACTCAAACAAGTAGATTTCAACGGCGAATTCATTGAAACGGAAATCATCCAATTGGTAAATTCATTAAAAAATGATGAACTCTTACTGTCTCCAAATCCTGCAAGCAAATCCTTAGATCTTTCTTTCAATTCAGAAAAAAATAGTTCCGTATTGATTCAAATAATAGATTCAAAAGGTAGTGTTGTAGAACAAATAGAGCAAAAATCTCTTGTCGGAATTAATACTTTAAAAATAAATGTCGATAAATATAGTTTTGGTATCTACAATGTTAATGTAAATATAGATGGTAAAACAATTTCAAGCCGATTTGTAAAAAATTAATTATTCAACATTTTCAGAAGAGCCTCATTACACTTAAACAAGTTGAGGCTCTTACTGAATATCGATACCAAACAATCTTAAGAATGTTGAAATCATTGATACAGTGACAACATTTCATGGATTTTATTAATGCTATTTTTTGAATTAAAATGAGTATTCTGATTTCTTCTGTTGTAATTGGAATCGCTTCCATTTTAGCCTTGCTAGTTCAATTTAAAAAGAAAATAAATTGATTTATTCTTCTTAGCCCTATCTAAAATAGCAGGAAAATATTTATATGCTAAAGACACATTTAAAGCGTTAACTTAGAATTAAATATTTTGACATAATTACTGCCCAATTGACACAAATATAAATTCTTTTATTAAAAAAATTTATCCCTTCAATAATTCAAACAATATTGTATTCCATTTGAAAAAGTTAAAAATTAGGATACCAAATAAATAAAAATGCTATTTTTACCTTGCATTTTGTAAATTTGTAACATGAATAATCTAAAATTAATCTACTTAGTTTCTTTTTTAGAAGGAGCGGCACTTATGGCTGCGGAACTTTTAAGTGCTAAAATTATGGCACCATATTTTGGAACGTCACTTACTGTTTGGACAAGTGTATTTATCATAACTTTATCAGCTTTAGCTACTGGTTATTTTGTAGGCGCAAAATTATCAACCAAAACAAATCCTAAAAAAAAATTATTGTATATTTTGCTCATTGCCAGTATACTTTTTTATCTCATGTTTCCGATTTCAAAATTCATAATGGAAAGCACTATAAACCTAGACTTAAAAATTGGTTCACTTATTAGTACATTCGTTTTCTTATTCCCCCTTTTACTTTCCTTTGGAATTGTTTCACCATTAATAGTAAAAATTATCACCCAAAACATCGATGAATCTGGAGAAAGAGCTAGTTTAATTTACACTATTTCTACCATAGGTGGAATTTTAGCAACAGTTATATTTGGATTAAACTTTATTCCAGATTTGGGAATTAAATCAAGTATATATATTGCCTCAAGCTTGGTGCTATTCGCTGCTATTCTAACTTATTTCATTCAAAAAACACCAAACAATGGCTAAAAATAAAGGACTAATTGAAAAGGAAGTTAAAATCATTCCAAAAGAATTATCGACTAATTTTCTTTACTTACTTGCCTTCATTGAAGGTGCGATAGTTATTTTTCTAGAATTATTGGGTTCCAAATTAATCCAAGCATTTTATGGCAATTCGCTTCTTGTATGGAGCATAGTAATTTGTGTCACAATTAGCTCCTTAACATTAGGATATTACATTGGAGGAAAACTTTCAAAAAGAGCAAACAAAGAAAGTATTTTGGCAATTTTATTTGCCATTGCAGCTTTTTTTACTTGTATCATGCCTGTATGGATAATTACTCTTCTTGAAAAATATAGCGAAAGTGATTTAACAAGTGCAACTTTAGCTACATCAATATTTTTGCTAGCACCTGGAGTTATTGCTCTTGGTGCAACAACTCCAATTATCATTCAACTCTTAAGTGCAAAAAATAATGAATCTGGCAAATCTTCTGGAAATACCTATGCAATTTCAACTGTTGCTGGTATCTTGACAACATTTATTTTAGGTTTTTATATCATGCCAAATATG
>JBKCGI010000152.1:0-4304 GCA_046303515.1 Flavobacteriia bacterium
CGAAATTCTAAAAGGAATACGTCAAGATACTTCACAGATTAAAACGTATTTGGAAAACATCAAAAAAACGCAACGCAACATTCATTTATCCGAATGGGTAAATAGCAATCAAGTAATGGAATTTTTGGGCATAGGTAAATCAATGCTCCACAGACTGAGAACGCAAGGTTTGTTACCTTATTCCAAAATAAACGGTAAATACCTTTACAAAGGAGAGGATATTAAAAAACTCTTAAGTTCCAATTATTCACAGAATAAATCTTTTGAGTTATGAAAGTATCTATTTTTCAAGACTTCATTCATCCATTTGAAGAACAAAATTTGCTTTCAATATTTGAAACAATTAAGTCAACAAAATATCAATCTGAAATTAATTCAATTCGTTTAGCCTATCACCAGGAAGACAAACTTCTTGGTGATAATCTAAAAAAACAGTTACTTGCATTTACACCTTCAGGTACATTTTCTTACCGAAATGCCGAATCTTTAGTAGAATACAACCAAATCATTCATTTAGATTTTGACGGCATAGAATATGCAGACTTAGATGAGATTTCCAAGAAAATCAATTCTTGTTCCTATACCTACGCAAGTTTTATTAGTCCAAGTGGCAAAGGCATTAAAGTATTTGTGAAGACGGATATTGAAAGTCCAAATCATCAATTTGCTTGGTTACAACTCAGAGAATATTTCTATGAATTAATTGGATTAGCCTCTGATACAAAATGCAAAGATATATGTCGTTTGTGCTTCTTTTCTTCTGATGAAAATTTATATTTGAATGAATCAAGCGAAGTTTTTACGCCAATTTTAGAACACAAGGAATTGGAAGAACAAACAATTGAACTTGCAAAAAGTCCAAAAACTTTAGATTTTTGTTCGGAGTTCACAAACAAAAAATCAGAATATTTTGATGGCAATAGAAATAGCCATGTGTTTTTATTTGCAAGTAATGCCAATCGTTTTGGAATCCCTGAAGATGAAACATTAAATTTCTTAACAAGTACTTTCGATTTAAATCAAACCGAAATTAGAGCATGTGTAAAAAGTGCATATAAAAATGTTGCAGACTTTGCAAAGTTTGCAAACATTGCAAAAGTTGCAGAATCAGAAAAAACAATATCAACAGAGAAAAATATAAATGAAGATGTATTATTACATACTCCCATGTTGCCTTCATCAATGTTTCAAGATTTACCCGAAATTCTTCAATTAGGCGTTGATGTTTTTACAGAACCACGAGAAAAAGACGTGTTTTTTATAAGTGCTTTAGCGATTTTATCTGGTTGCTTGCCTGAAGTAACAGGCATGTATATGCAAAAAACAGTTTATCCAAATTTGTATTCTTTCATCTTGGCCCCTGCTGCAAGCGGTAAAGGTTCAATGATTTCAGCAAAGGAGTTAGCGGATATGTTGCATCGTGAAATTTTAAATCAAAGTTTAGAAGAAAAAAAGACTTATGATAAAGAATTGCGGGAATACAAAAAACGAAATATGGGTGCAAAAGCGAAAGGTTCTGATGAAGAACCACCAGTAGAACCAGTTTTTAAAGTCTTGTTTATTCCTGCAAATACATCAAGTGCAATGATTTACAAACATTTACAAGACAATGGAGGTAGTGGAATAATTTGTGAAACAGAAGCTGATACCTTGGGCGCAGTTTTTAAAAACGAATGGGGATCGTATTCAGATTTGTTGAGAAAAGCATTTCATCACGAAAGAATTGCTTTGAGCAGAAAAACAAACAAAGAATATGTAGAAATTGATAATCCTTGCATTTCAATTGCCTTGTCAGGAACTCCAAACCAAATATTCAATATCATTGCTGATGCAGAAGATGGATTATTTAGTCGTTTTATTTTTTACCTTTTCAAAACTGAATTAAAATGGATTTCTCCAGCACCATCAAAAACCAAAATAAATCTTACAGAGCATTTTAAAATTTTAAGCCAAAAAGTAATGGATATGGCACATTTCTTAAAACAATATCCTACTTATGTCAATTTATCCGATGAACAATGGCAAAAAATAGACACTCTTTTTGAAAATTATTTACACGATACCGATTCTTTGTTTGGAGGTGATGCGTTAAGTGTTGTAAAAAGAATGGGCTTGATTGCTTACAGAGTTTGTTTGCTTTTAACTGCTTTGAGGAAATTTGAAAACGGAGACACAACAGAAAATTTAATTTGTTTGGATGCCGATTTTGAAAAGTCTTTGATAATTGTAGATGTATTAATGCAACACAGTTTATTGATGTTTAACAATTTACCAAAACAAAACGCCAATCATTCAATTCAAACCAAAACTAAAAAAGACAAATTCTTTGATGAATTACCACAATCCTTTCAAAGAAAACAAGCTATTGAAATAGGTCTAAAGTTTGGCATAAGTGAAAGAACAATTGATGGTTTATTGAAAAAATGGTTAAACTTAAAATTACAAAAAGAAGATACTGGATTATACACTAAAATTTAGTGATTTTTATCAAAATAATTTATACATTTATCCCCTATAACATCTCCAATGAATCGAGTTAAAGAAATACTGGAAGCGAAAGGCATCAAACAAATTTGGTTAGCTGAAAAATTAGGCAAAAGCTATAATATAGTTAATAGTTATGCACAAAACAGAAGTCAACCAAGTATAGAGATTCTGTATAAAATTGCAGAAATACTTGACGCTGATGTGAAAGAATTACTAACAAGTTCAAAATAAAATATGGCATTATTCCAACAATCAGTTATTACAAAACATTTACAGTCATTAGATCAAAAACAACTTGACCAAAAGTGGAATGATTTCGCAGCTGTTTTTCATAATTTAGAAAAGCAAAGTAACATTCGTAATAGTAAAGAAGAACAATATCAAGAGGGCTTTTTAAGAGAATTGTTTGTAAACATTTTTGGGTACACCATTAATCCTGATGTTAATTTCAATTTATTAACAGAACAAAAAAATGAAAGCAACTCCAAAAAAGCGGATGGAGCAATATTGATTGATGGAAAAGTAAAAGCAGTAATTGAGTTAAAAGGTACAGATACATCTGATTTAGGAAAAATCGAAACACAAGCATTTGGCTATAAGAACAACCAAACAGAATGCGTTTATGTCATTACTTCCAATTTTGAAAAATTACGCTTTTACATTGATAATGCAGTAGATTTTATTGAGTTTAACTTGTTCACATTAACACGTAAAGACTTTGATTTATTATTTTGTTGTTTGTCTTTTGATAACATCAAAAACAACATTCCTAAGCATTTAAAAGACGAATCAGTTTCCAAAGAAAGTCAAATAACAAAGAAACTATACAAAGACTATTCTGATTTTAAACGTGCTTTATACAACAATTTAGTAGAACTCAATCCACAATATGATAAGCTGCTTTTATTTAAGAAAACGCAGAAACTTTTAGACCGTTTTTTATTCATTTTCTTTGCTGAAGATAGACAATTGGTTCCAACGAATCTCATTCGAAGAATCAATTTAGAATGGGAGAATTTAAAAAAGATGCGTATTCCTGTTTCATTATATGATCGCTACAAAACCTACTTTGAAGATTTAAATAGTGGTGCTACAGTTACGCTTCCTGCCTTTGGAAAAAAGACAGGTGATGCAATCACAGCAGAATTTGAAATATTTGCCTACAATGGTGGTTTATTTTTGCCTGATGAGATTTTAGACAATGTAAAAATAGATGATGGTATTCTGCACAAACATTCGATTGTTTTAAGTGATTACGATTTTGATAGTGATGTAGATGTTAACATTTTAGGGCATATTTTTGAAAATTCCTTAAATGAAATTGACGAAATCAAATCTGAAATCGCTGGTACTGAAATCGATAAAACAAAAACGAAACGTAAAAAAGATGGTGTTTTCTACACGCCTAAATACATAACCAAATACATCGTTGACAATACTATAGGTAAACTCTGTGAAGAAAAGAAAACCGAATTTGAAATCATAGACGAAGAATTTGCCAAAGGACGTAAAAACCGCAACAAAACTACTATTCAGAAATTAGATAAGTCCTTACACGATTACAGAGATTGGTTACTTAAAATTACAATCTGTGACCCTGCTTGTGGTTCTGGCGCGTTCCTTAACCAAGCCTTAGAATTTCTTATTCAAGAACACAAATACCTTGATAACCTCGAAGCTCAATTAGTAGGTTCGTCTATTGGCTTTCCTGGAGCGGAATTGCACATCTTGGAAAACAATATTTACGGAGTTGATTTAAACGATGAATCTGTAGAAATTGCCAAACTTTCTTTGTGGTTACGGACTGCTCAAAAAGG
>JBKCGI010000153.1:0-3708 GCA_046303515.1 Flavobacteriia bacterium
GAGTAAAAATACAAGCTTATTGATATAAAACAAAAAAGTGCATCTCCAACGAAATGCACTTTTTTAGTATTGTGATAAATTTATCTGTTGATCATAACTGGCATTACCAACATCAAAATATCTTCATTTTCATTTTCATTCACCGCTGGAACTAAAATTCCCGCGCGATTTGGAGCACTCATTTGAATTTTAATTTCAGGACTATCTAAATTAGATAACATTTCCATCAAAAATTTAGAGTTGAATCCGATTTCCATATCTTCACCATCGTAAGAACAAGTTAATCGCTCTGATGATTCATTTGAAAAATCTAAATCTTCAGCAAATAAAGATAATTCTTGACCAGCGATTTTTAATTTCACTTGGTGTGTACTTTTATTTGCGAAAATAGAAACACGTTTTAATGCTCCTAAAAATTGCAATCTTTCAACTGTCAATACGTTTGGATTTTCCTTTGGAATAACCGCTTCATAATTCGGGAATTTCCCGTCAATCAAACGACAAATCAATTCGATATCACCAAAAGTAAATACAGCATTTGAATCGTTAAATTCTAACAAAACTTCTTCGTCTCCTCTGATGTTTGATTTCAACAAATTCAACGGTTTTTTTGGTAAAATGAAAGATGCACTTCCTTCTGCTTGAGAATCTGTTCGCTTGTAGCAAACCAATTTGTGTGCATCCGTTGCAACGAAAATCAATTCGGATGGTGAAAATTGACAGTAAACACCGCTCATAATTGGTCTCAAATCATCATTTCCAGTAGCGAAAATTGTTTTGTTAATTGCTTTAGCGATAATTTCACCTGTAACTTTCAAGTGATTTTTTTTCTCGATAGCTGGTAATTTTGGATATTCATCTCCATTGTAACCAACCATTTTTGATTTTCCGTTATCGTAAGAAATCTCAATTCCAAAAGTTGTTTTGTCAACAATAAATGTACACGGTTGCTCTGGTAAATTTTTCAAAATATCCAACAACATTTTTGCAGGCAAACAAATTTTTCCTGACTCGTTAGAATCATCTAAATTTAGTTTTGTACGCATTGTTGTTTCTAAATCTGAAGCAGAAACCGTTAATTCGTTGTTTTCAATTTCAAACAAAAAATTATCTAAAATAGGTAAGGTGTTACTTGTGCTTAAAACACCGCTAATGCTTTGTAAATGTTTGGATAAGGTTCCGGATGAAACGACAAAATTCATAATTGTATATTGTTTTTACAAAATTAACTAAAATTCTTTACAAGAATAGCTATTAATTCTAACATAGTTTTACACTTGTTGATAAAAGCTACTTATTGTTACTAAATGGCAAATTTACTTCTCAATTTCCTCTGGTCGAGTTGCAAAATATAAATGTCCCATCAGTAATGGATTGAAGACATAATATTGGCATTTCACTAAATCACCCGAAGGTAAAACACACCAAAAGCGGTCACCGTCATACGTGATGGAATCTCCAAATTCATTCATGTTTTTTTCACCTGTGCCAGGTAAACGATACATTTTTAAGGTATTCGTTTTTCCGGAAACTTCTTTTACACTTAAAATACAGAAAGGTTTTGTTCGTTTCAAACTATCCACTTGTTTAGGCTCTAAATCATAGTTCACGAATTCGTAATGTATTTTTTTGTAGTTGTTTAAATAGCGTACAATCATAGAAGTATCAACAGCTGGAAGTAATTTACCCATGTGTTTTACAGTGTAATTTGTACCACTTTTGGCAACTGAAAAGCTTCGCTCTGGGCGATCTAAAAAACGTACATCTACCAACGAAATTTGATCTCTTTCTAAAGCAAAAATGTTGGTACATTTCCATCTTCTTGGGTCAGCAAAAAAACGAGGCTCAATGATTCCGTTGAAACCTTTGATTTTCATGATGACAGGTAAATCACTTTTTTCATCAGGCGTTTCTAACAACATATATGTTCCGTAATGATCTTGAGTTGAAAAACCAACGTACCACGATTTTACCCATTCGTCGTTTTGAAAAATCTCAACTTTAGTGTGAGTAGCAGACATTCTATCGGTAATCGTTTTGCGAGAATTTTCTGGCACATAACCTTTAAATTCAACGTTTTTAAAAGTCTCCAACATGGTGTTAACTGGATCTTGAATGATACAATTTCCTTCCTTATCTACCCAAGCTCCGTCTTTACGAATCAATTCAAATTTATTCATGAATGCATCCGTGATGACAATTTTGTTTACAGAGCTCGTGTCTTCAATGCTGAATTCCAATAATTCTGTGTCAGATTTTCCACTGTTGCGAGATAAATTTGTCGCCATAAAAGCTAAAAAGCCCAAAACGACTAATGCAACAACTAAAATAATGCCTTTTTTGTTTTTCATTTTAAAATCAAATAAATCAGTTTCGAGTGTATTTTCTTTTTCTCAAATAGAAGAAAATAAATGCCATAATCACAATAATCAAACTTGGAATAAGCATGTTCATTGTTTTGTAAAACCCTGCTTCGGTTTTAATTTTTTCTTTATCAATGGCATGAATGTCAATTTGTTTACTACGTAAATCTAATACGGAGTTATCTCCCATCATGTAATCCACCATATTTTGGAAGAATTCTTGATTACCATAAACAAGCGGTTGCATGCCTTCAATTTGCGCCATCGTTTCGTCAAAACGCAATTCGTTGAAAGATCTTGCACGATACAACATTTTACCATCTTTTCCTGGCATGGAATCGTATTTATTGGCAACAAATGTTCCGTTTCCAACTACTAAAACTTTTCCTTCAGAAGTACTTTTTTCCTTGTATTTTATTTCCTTGCTGTTTACAAAAGATTCTACAATTCTGTTTTTGTAATGCGACTCAAACATTCCTTCAACCATTCCGGCCAAACAAATTTTATTGTCCTCGTCTTCTGGGTTTTGAGCCAAAATCGGATTTGGTCCATAGTTCATTGGGAAAGCTAAACTAATTAAAGGTGCTAAACCTGTTACAGAAGAATTGGTGGATGAAGTTAAAATCGGGGAAGCAACATTTCCGCTATTTCCAACAAATTGTAATTCGGAAGCGTAACGCAACATCACAGGATCTAAGTTTCTCGCAATTGGATGTTTGGTTTGACTAGCACGAATATCAAAAAACCATGGAATCAAAGGTGTAGATGATGAAGGAATAGCTTTCGGAGCACAACGTACATCAATTACGTAGTTGTCATTTACCTTAATTCCATAATCAAAAAGCATTTTGTCCAACTCTAAATTGTAACGTGTTGTGTGCACAATTCCTTTTTGAGCCAAGGTATCTTTGTTTAATTCCAATTTATCAATGAAGCACATCAAACGCCCACCGTTCATTAAAAATTGATCAATCAAATATTTATCCTTATCTGAAAATGGTCTAGTTGGTCGCGCAATCACCAATCCTTTCACTCCTTTTAAAGCATCAATCGAATCGTTTAAGTAAATATCTTCAACACGGTAATAAGGAGAAATCAAACTTCTAACGCGTTGTGTTTCAAATTCGTTTAATTCGCCATGACCTTGTAAGAAAGCGATACGTTGTTTTGTTTTTTGTGTACTTCTACGAATCGCACTGATTAACATGTATTCCAAATTGTTGATGGAATTTTGGATTTGCGCTTCAAATTGTTCACCTATTGTATAGTATTTTCCTTCTGGAGTTCCAGGTAAAAACTGAATGTGATTGACAGTACTTCCGCCGTATTCGATTGTTGCACCAGG
>JBKCGI010000154.1:0-12610 GCA_046303515.1 Flavobacteriia bacterium
AATTAAATCTGTCCAATGTTTGGTAGCTCCGACTTTATCCAAAGAAGCTTTGATCACTGGCTTAAATTTTTCGAACAATTGAGCACGAGTACTTTTACTTAAATAAGCTGTTGCTGCGTCATCATTTCCTCTTAAAATTCCTATAGCATCTTGGAGAGTCATATTTTTAATCGCATCAACAAATAAACTTTTTGCTCCATTGGCAGCATCTTCAGCTGCACGATTCATAGATTCAATTGCGTCATCTACCAGTTTACCTTGACCAATTTTGCGTAATTTAACTTCCACATTTTTGGCTTCCTCAGGCATTAACAATTTGATTTGAGCATCTTTGAAATAACCATCTGCTTTCGACAAACGACTTACGCCTTTTTCAATTCCTTGGTTTAAGGCTTCTTTCAAACCTTTTCCAACTTCTTCTTCTGAAAGCGGAGATGGCTCACTTTTAGTTACTTTTTCTATTCCTTTTTTGATGTTTGGAATTTGTGAATAAGCTGAAAAGGATGTAAATGTTACAAATGCAGCTATGAGTTGGATGCTTTTTTTCATAGTTTTGATTATTATTTAAGTTTTTAACAGTAAAAAGTGTGCCAAAAACAGAATTTAGATCGTTAAATTACAGATAACATTTTAATTTAACCATTAAATTCTATTCACAAGTTCATCAGGACTTAAAACCAATATTTCCGAATTTTTAAAATCCTTTTTATTTCTGGTCACTATACAGTCTAAATTTTCAATGGAATAAGCACATATAATTTGTATTCCATCTTCAAAATCTTTATGTTTTGACTTTAACGCTTTTTTAATAATATCCTGATCAATAGATACAATACTTATAAAATCTAACAATTTAAATAAAGTTTCTCTCAATTGTTTTTCCTCAGTATATTTTTTTAATAAATAATGGGTCGTTGCTATCGAATGAGTAGATGTGAATAATTTTACATGTTTAGATTCAGCTTTATTAAAAATTTCAACTGCAAATTTAGTGAAGGGCTCTCTATCTGTCAATAAATCAACGAGAACATTTGTATCAACAAATATTTTTTTCATTTGAGATGTTTATTTTCAAGATAAGTTCTCAATTCAACTTCTTCATCAAAATGTTTTGGTAGATTTATTTTACCTACTATGCTATTTAATTTGGTGGAAACTTCTATTTCAGAATTTTCTTCTGTAAGTGTTTCTAGATAATTTTCAATTAAATCAGATAAGCTACGACCAGTATTTCTAGCATAAGCTTTTGCTTTCTCTATAATTGTTTTTTCTACTGTTAATGTTAGTTTGGCATTCATCACACGTGTTATTTAAACAAATATACGTATAATTATTTATTTTGCAAAATAATTTGAAAATTAAATAGACTAAAATTTCACATTTTTTTTTAATTTTACACTTCATGATTTTAGAATTAAACAACATATCGAAATCTTTTTACCAAAAACTAGCCTTGGACGATGTTTCATTATCATTGCAAGAGGGTGAAATCTTTGGTTTATTGGGTCCAAATGGAGCTGGAAAAACGACTTTAATTCGCGTCATCAATAAGATTGTGCAACAAGAACGTGGTTCTGTGAAATTCAAAAAAGAATTGATGATAGACAGACATTTGGCACACATTGGTTATTTGCCTGAGGAGCGAGGTTTGTATCGCACGATGACGGTTTACGATCATGCTTTATTTCTGGGGAGATTGCGCGGCATGTCCAAAGAAGATGTAAAAATTCAACTCAACTATTGGTTGGAACGTTTCGACATTTCATCTTGGAAAAACAAACGTATCGAGGAATTATCCAAAGGAATGGCGCAAAAAGTACAGTTTATTTGTACCGTTTTACACCAACCAGATTTATTGATTTTAGATGAGCCTTTTAGCGGTTTTGATCCTGTAAACGTAGAATTGATTCAACAAGAATTGAAAGAAATGAGAGCAAATGGTAAAACAATCATGCTTTCAAGCCACAACATGAAAAGTGTTGAAGAAATTTGTGACCGCGTAGCCTTACTTAATAATTCTAAAAAAATATTAGAAGGAAAAGTTTCTGATTTACGCGAAGAAAGAAGAAACGGAATGTACGCCATCAAATTCAAAGGTTCGATGATTGCCTTAGTAAACGCTCTGTGGACGGGATTTGAGTTGGCTGACAAAGAAGTGCTCAGCAACGACAGATTCATAGCCTACATCAAAATGCGCCAAAATAATTCATTTCAAGACCTTTTAAAAACCTTGATAGACCAAATCGAAATTGAAGCAGCTTGGGAAGTTTTGCCGAGTATGCAAGAAATTTTCATCGATATGGTTCAAGTAAAAGCTGAGTAACACAAAAATGCAAGTAATCGAATTTTACCAAAAACAACTTCCAAGTCTAAACAAAACCCTAAGCGAAGCCAAAAAAAAGGTTCAAGTTTTAACCTTTTTACGACTTTTAATATTTCTTGCAATTGTAAGTTTTACTTACTTTTTTTGGGGGAATAGTTTAATTGTTTCACTTTCCTTGGCCGTTGGTATTGCTTTATTTTTGATTGCTGTTTCATTTTCAGTTGATGCTAAATTAGCTCTGGAAAAGGTGAAACAAAAAATCAAATTGATACAATTAGAAATCACTCAAATTGAAACTAATCAAGGCCAATTTGATCCAGGAGCAGTTTTTCAAGATCCAAAACACGCTTTTTCATATGATTTAGATTTGTTTACGCCTAAAGGGATTTTCGCATTTATTAATCGAACTACATCAAAACTTGGAAGAGAATTGTTAGCGAAAAATCTTTTGTACCCCTCTTTAAATGAAGAAAAGCGTAAACAACAGCAAGATTTAATTGAAGCATTAAGTAAAGAGATGGAATGGATGCAAGACTTTCGAGTAAGTGCTTCCATTTCAAGTCGCGAAGATGCTTTTGATAAATCTTTAGCTGGTTTTGGGAAATTGGAATTCAAAAATGCAAGCTTCGTAAAAATAGCTGCTGTTTTAATTCCTATAGTTTCTATTTCAGCCTTAATTCTAAATTACTTTAATCTTGTTCCTGGCTCAATCAGCGGACTTATAATAACCCTATCCTTATTGCCAACTACACGTTTGTTGAAAGAAACAAATATGTGGTCGAATGCAGTTAGTGGCTATCAATCGAAAATCAAAATTGTGATGGATCAATTGATTTTACTCAAATCTTTAGATATTGACGGTTTAGGAAAAGCGCATTTAACTGATATCGAACAAGAATTAAAAACTTGGGTGAAAATCTCAAGAAGATTTGATTTACGCTTAAACATAGTTGTTGGGATTCCTTTAAACATCTTTTTTGCCTGGGATATTCAGCAACGTTTGGCTCTTGAAAAATGGTCGAACAAAAATAAAACTAAATTGCAAGAATGGGAACACGAATTAGCCCAAATTGAAGTTTTAATCTCAGCTGCTACTTTACGTTTTAATCATGCAAGTGAAACGATTTATCCAAATTTTACAAACTCAAACTCCTACAACTGCATAGCTTTAGCGCATCCAATGATACCTGTATTGAAAAGAGTTACGAATGATTTTATTTTGAGTTCGGAACAACATTTTGTGATTTTGACTGGACCAAATATGGCTGGAAAAAGTACTTTTTTACGTTCATTAGGAATGAATATTGTCTTTGCCAACGCTGGATTTCCCGTTTTTGCTGAACACTTTGAAATTCCTGAGTTGAACTTGTTTTCAAGTATGCGAACCAGCGATGATTTGTCGCAAGAAAGTTCGTATTTTCACGCTGAATTGACACGCTTGAAATTTATTCAAGAAAATATGCAAACTGACAAACAAAGCTTCGTATTGTTAGATGAAATCCTAAAGGGAACAAATAGTAAAGATAAGGAAGAAGGATCCAAAAAATTCCTTCAAAAAATGAAGCGTATTGGAGCCAAAGGAATCATCGCTACACATGATTTGTCCTTGTGTGTGCTAAGTAATGAAGATACAGCTTTCGTGAATTTTTATTTTGATTCAACCATTTCCAACAATGAATTATCTTTTGATTATAAAATGAAGAATGGAATTTGCCAAAATATGAATGCTTCTTTCTTATTACAGAAAATGAATTTGGTGGATTAATTAAACGTTGATTCTAAACCTTTTCTTGATTTTTACGTATTTAATCACTAAATTCGTAAGAGTTTAATACTTATAATGAGGGTTTTATTGCTTCTTTCATGTTTTTGGCTGATTACTGCGTCCGTGGTTTTTGAACCTTCAGTGCGTACAATTTTTGCTGTTCAAGTCAATATGCAATCCAATTCACAAATGTATTCCATTGTTGTTTTTTTGCACAATGGTCGAGTTCCTTCGCACAAGAAAAACTTAACAAGAGATGATTTTGTGAAATTTGCCACAGGTAAATGGCCAAGTATTTACAACCCAAAACGTGAGAATCTATTAGAGCAAAACAAAATTTTATGCGGTTTGGCAAAAGATTCAATTACCAATAAAGATGTTGTTTATTGTTCACCACTTGATTCTTTGTGGAAATTACGTTATGCGGATTATCCTTTTCAAAATGGTAATGAACGTGGATGGAGTCAGGAACTATACAAACCGTCGAGTAAACAAGCAATTTTTCTTTTACAAAATTATGGAGTAACGGACATAGATTTAGGATTTTTTGCAGATACATCTTTTTGGAAAATCATGAGAGATGTTCAAGATCCCGATTGGATTAGAAAATATAAGAATTTAAAGTAAAATATTAAAAACTAAACTTTCTTCGAATCATTTTGTATACTGTAAACAGAAACAAGAATATTCCTGCAACCCCAGAAGAGAGCCCGATATAATCCCCAAAACGAGCATAAAAGGTTTTATCTGAATTTCTAAGAACTGTTTCACTCAATGATGTTTCTGTCCACCATTCACTTTGTTGTAGAATATCTCCACGTTGATTAATAAAACACGACGTTCCTGTGTTAGCTGAGCGAGCAACAGCTTTTCTGTTTTCAATTGCTCTCAATCGAGCAAATGCCATATGCTGCTTATAGCCAGGAGTATCACCCCACCAACCATCATTAGTAATAATAAAAATTAATTCTGCGCCTTTTTTACATTGTTCAGCTATAAATTCGCCATAAATAGATTCGTAACAAACAGCCGGGGCGAAAGTGATTCCTTTGCTTTTTAAAACCTGTGATTCATCTTCAATTCCTAGAGTTCCACTTGTTCCACCATTATTGATAGAAAGTTCTTCTAAATAAGGGAAAATGTTAGAAAAAGGAACTTTCTCCACTCCTAAAACTAATTTTGATTTATGGACAAAGGTTGGTTTATCAATTTCGTCTAATAACATGGAAGAATTATAGAATTCCTCGTAACCAGGACCTCCATAAATTTTACGAGAAGCACGAGAATTTCTTTCCTTAAAATATTTACGTGTTGATGCTCCGATAAATAGTGAAGGGCCATCCCATTCAGCTTTTCTTTCCAAAAGATGGTGGAAATAGATAGAACGCTGTACTTCGTCTTCGTAAAACTCAAAAGGCAATGCCGTTTCAGGTGCTAGAACAAAATCTGTTTTTGGTGAAACCTTTATATCAGCCAAGTTGCAAATTTTGTTTAATTGGTCAATTACGCTTCCAGTAAATTTTTCATTGTAGGGATCAACATTCGGCTGTGTAATAACAATTTCAGTTTTTAAACCTTTTTCTTGATACGTTAGATATTGAATGATTGAAATAATAGCTGGTAGAAAACTCACAACAAAAAATAAACTGATGAATTTTGTTTCTTTACGCCAAGGTAATTTTTTGATGTAAATGTTCTTCAATAGTTGGAACAAAATTAAGTTGACTGCCAAAATCCAAAGGCTACCTCCAGTAACACCAGTAACACTATACCATTGAATCAAATAGGTGTAATTAGCGAACACATTGCCGAGACTTAACCAAGGCCATGAAAGTTCCCATTGGTAGTGTAAATATTCGAAACCCAACCAAAAAATCACCAAAGCAATTGTTCCTTCTCTAATTCCCACATATTTTTTCGTCAAATGAAAAGCTTGGAAAATTAGAGCCATAATCAAAGCATTCAAGGTAAAAGCAAAGATTGCACCTCCTGGGCTTGCGTTCCAAATCCACCAAGTTGTTCCAATGTTGTAAATCAAAAAAGTGATATAGCTGTGAATAAAAACTTTGGAAGAGCGATATTTATGATTGCTAATTGTATGTTCTACAAATAACAAGGGAACCCAAGCAAAAAACATGACAAAAGCCATACTTCCCGTGTAGGGAAAAGATAAAACCATTAACAATCCACTTAACATGGAAAAGGAATACCTCAAGCTTCTATTCATATGTATCATAGCGTAAAAATAATAGGAAAAATTAAATTAGAATCAAATTTTGTATTTTTTAATCTACTCATCTTGTTTTATTTTACTTTTGTTGCATGCTTGAAACATTAAAAATCATTTTTAATCAATTTTTAAATTCAAATCCTTGGGATATTGCTGCTTTTGTTTTGAGTCTAGCATATATCATTTTGGCAACGAGAAAGAATATATTGTGCTGGTATTTTGCCTTTGTGAGTTCCTTGATTTATGTTTTCCTATGCTTTTATGCCAAATTATACGTTGATTCAATTCTTCAAGTTTTTTACGTGATTCTGGCCGTTTGGGGATGGATTTCTTGGAGGAAAAATAAGACTGACGAATTAGAAGTTGTTCATATTTCGTTTTCAAGGCATGTAATTTATATTTTAGGATCTATAATTATTTCAATTGGAATTGGTTATCTTTTCGATAGCTATACAGATCAAGCTTTTCCTTATATTGATTCAGCGATATTTGTTTTTAGTATTTTAGCTACTTATTTGATAAGTATAAAAGTGATTGAAAACTGGTTGTATTTTGTTGTTATTGATGCCGTTGCAGTCCCAATTTACTGGAGTCGCGGTTTAAATTTGATGTCGGTATTGTTCATCATTTTTACAATAATGGCAATTTATGGTTATTTTTCCTGGTTAAAACTGAAACGTCATGCTTAGAATCGGAATTATAGGGCCTGAATCTAGTGGGAAATCAGAGTTGTCAAAAGCTTTAGCTAAAAGTTATTCTTGTGACTGGATTCCAGAATATGCTAGAGAATATCTTGAAAATTTGAATCGTCCGTATTCTTTTGAAGATTTAGAGGAAATAGCAAGGAAAACGTTTGATTTAATTCAATCTTGCGAAAATTCAAATTCCTTTTGTTTCATTGATACTGAATTAATTGTAATGAAAGTTTGGTCTGAATTCAAATACAAAAAGTGTTCTGATTTTATAATAGATCATATTTTAAAGCAGAAAATTGATTTTTATTTGCTTTGTTTTCCAGACATTCCTTGGGAATACGATCCTTTGAGAGAAAATGAAAATGACCGCATGGAATTGTTTAACATTTATGAAAATGAATTGAAAACCTATGATTTTCCTTATTTTGTAGTCAGGGGTGATTTGAATAATAGAATAAAATCTTGTCAAGATATTTTAAATAATTAAAAAAAACTTTTAATTACAGGCATTTCCATTCAGAAACATAAAATATTTCAATTTTTGATGCTTTGCAAACACCATTTTCATCACCTAAAATTTCATGTTCTTCAAAAGTACCTATTACTTCAATGTTTTCACAATCAATTTTTAGATCGGAGCTATTTGCTAATCTGTCAAAACAAATAACATAAGATTTAGAATCGGATTTTAAATATCCAATATTGAAGCCATGACAACTAATTTTGTCCATAACTCCCATTTTACTTTCAAATTTCCCCGAAATAGTTTTTTGGGTTTCAACTGAAAAATTATTTTTAACTATATTATTTTCTGTAGCATGTTTATTTGTTGTCGCGCATGAAACTAGTAAAATTGTGACGATTAAAAAGATAAGAGTTTTCATTTTATGCTAATTTTTAAGATTTCTAAAGTGTGATTATCTGCCATAGCTAATCTACCAATTTTTATGCCAACACACCAATGGATTTCTTTTTCATCAGTTAAAACAAGAACATTTTCTTTTTGAGAGTTAGGAATTTTTGTTTCGCTAATAATATCAGATATAAGTTTACTACCGTTTAAGCCAATAGGGCTCATTCTATCACCAATTTGCCATTTACGCAGTTTTAATTCTCTTTTTATTTTGGACGCATCTAAATATACTTCATCCTTTGAATAAGTTATCGGTAATTTATTGACTTTTTGTATAACTAGTTCGGGAATTTGGAATTGACTATTATTCTTAGTTATTGAAAAATAATCATTTTCTTTCGTTATTTTAAATTTCTCGTTTCGAATAAATTTCCCTTTTTGAGAAAGGCTTAATTTTTCTAGTTCATTTAAAAATTTCGAATTGTAATTAATTGATTTTAAAACGACTATTCGTTGCGTAACCGTTAGCGAACGGTAAACGTTTAATTCCAAAATACCATTTTTGTGAATATTTTCAATAATTTTTTCAACCGATTTTTCAATCTCAGCTTGATTTTCTTGAAAAAGTTGAATCAAAGTTAAAACTGATTTTTTTAAACTTGGAATTTCCTTGTAAAGAAATGGTAAAATCTCATTTCTAAGTTTATTGCGTGTGTATTTATTTGTCTTATTGGATAAATCTTCCCGCCAAGTTAGATTATTTTTTTTTGCAAATGAATAAATTTCCTCTTTTGAATAGCTTAAAAGCGGACGCATAATATTTTTATTTTGTTCCAACATACAAGCCAATCCTAAAACACCAGATTTACGAGCTAAATGCTGATAGAAGGTCTCGATTTGATCATCTTCATGATGTCCGAGTAGTAAAACTGAAACTTCACTTTTTAATTTTTCGTCAAACCATTCAAATCTGACTTTCCTTGCAGTTTCTTGTAAATTCCCCCCTTTTTCAGATAAGATTTTGTTTGTATCAATTGATTTCACTTCGACTTTTAACTTACTTATTAAGGCAAACTCACGAACAAAATTTTCATCAGCAATCGATTCCTTTTCCCTTAAATTGTAGTTTACATGAAGTAAAGTAATATTTTCACAAAAGGAGGAAAGCAGGTGTGTCAAAACCATAGAGTCTACGCCACCGCTACAAGCAATAAAAACCTCTTTATCAGTTAAAAAAGCCCATTTTTTTTGAAAATCAGAAATGTTAATTCCCATTTAAAAGTTTTAATAATTTTTGAATTTTCACCTGACATTCCTCAAATTCTTTTTCAGGATCTGATTGTATTGTAATTGCCCCTCCAACCGAAGCGGAAAGGATATTTTTAGTTTTATTCTTAATCAAAGTACGAATCACAACATTGAAATCAAAATCACCTCCAGGTTTGATATAGCCAATTGATCCAGAATATAATCCACGTTTAAAAGATTCATATTTTTCAGATAATTCCATTGCGGCAATTTTTGGAGCTCCCGTCATTGATCCCATAGGAAAGGTAGCTTTCAAAATATCCGAAAATTGAAACTTTTCTTTTATTTCACACGAAATCGTACTAATCAATTGATGAACAGTACCGAATGAATACAAACCACATAATTCATCAACTTTAACAGAGTTTTTAGTCGCAATTCTTGAAAAATCGTTTCGCACGAGGTCGGTAATCATTACATTTTCAGACTTTTCTTTTGGGTCAGTTTTTAGCTTTTGTTTTAAGAATTCATCTTCTTCGATAGTATTTCCCCGTTGAATCGTTCCCTTGATAGGTTGAGAAATGATTTTTTTGTCTTTTTTTTGAATATAACGTTCCGGACTTCCACAAAAAACTTCGTGATTCTCTAGATTGAGATACGCGGAAAAAGGCGCTTTTGTTAGTTTTTTTAGCTGTTGAAAAAGAGAAATTGAATCAAATTCGGGAATATCTTTTGCGTAATATTGTTGGCAGAAATTCAATTCATAAACATTCCCCAATTGGATTTCCTGTTTAATATCCTTCACGGCTTGAAGGTAATTTTCTTCTGAAATTTGTGTTTCAAACGTAATCTTAGGTAAGGACTTTACTTCTGTTGTTGAGATAAAAGTTTCAATTATTTTTAAAAAAGTTTCACTTGTTTTCCCTTCTAATACAGTAAACTTTTCTCCTTCAATTTTCACAACCAATTCAGCTTTCCATAAAACTATTTCAGGAAATTCTACTAAATCAATGTGTTTACTATCAAGGTCTTCAATTTTGTTTTTCAAATCGTAGGAAAGGCAACAAAATAAGTATGAATTGGCGTTTTCTGCTACAAAGCGATCTAATTCTGCGAAAAAATCTTGGGAACTTAAAAATTCTTTCTCGCAACCTAACGCCAACAAGTTAAATTGTTCCCGTTCAGAAAATAAGTTGCAAATGCGAATTGTTTCCATGCCCTAAAATTAAGTAGAATTTGATGAAATTTCATTTTTTGTTCTTGAATTTAATTTTTTGGGCGCTTCCCTTCGGGTCGGTCTGCACGCACTAGTCCCGATTTTTCGCCAAGCGAATCGGAAGCTAGTTGCTCTCCGCCCTAGCGCGAGCGGTCGATATTAGGTATTGACTTGAAAATCAAAACACTATTCGTTTTTAACGGTTAAATCTAATTTTTATTCAACAACATTTGGTGATATAAAATTTTCTATTTAATTTAGTATTAACCCAATGTGAACTTTATCACTTTTTTAATTTTCACATTTTTTACAACATAAACCATTTAATATGAATGAAATCTCTCTAGAAAAAAAGGAGAAGTTTCGCAAATGCTGTGTTTGCGATTCGAAGATCCACGGTAGATCTGACAAAGTATTTTGCAACACAACTTGCAAAAATAAATATCATTCTTCTCTCAGGAAACACAATCAAAGTGTATCTGTTCAAACAATTAATAAATTGAATAGAAATTATCAAATTTTATGTCTTCTGCTAGGTGAAGATGCCGATACCTTTGAAATTAGTAAACTTGAACTTATAAAACTTGGTTTTCAATTCAGCATCGTTTCAGGAATTGAAATGGATAAATTCGAAGTCAAGTTCAGTATTTACGAGTTCACATTTAAAGTAAATAAAAATCAAGTAATTGAAGTAAGCAGAGAAAATAAACAATCTCAAATTTCACCATATGTTTACAAACGATGGGCAAGGACATACAATGAAAAAGAAAAATTGCTGGCTAAAGGTTTTGCTTGATTGTTTAAAAAATCTCTTGATGCTTAAGTGTTTAAAAATGAGAGATAAAAAAGTTTTTAACGGTTAAATCTTCTACCCTTGCGAAGCAGGAAAGCTTTGTGAATTGGCTTTTAAATTGAGAATTGCAAAAAAAAAGCGATCTTGGTAGTCGCGACTGGAGCTCTTTTTTTTGAATTGAACAAAAAAAGGCAAAAACAAACTTGAATGCGAAGAAAGTTAGGCAGCAGAAAAATAAATCGCTGATTATCAATTGTAAAAAGGTTGTGTAACGGTTATGAAACGTTTATTTTAAGATAAAAGTTCACTTTTTTTCAAATTTTATAACTAATTTCAAGTTCAAATTACCAAATGCTTTATCAAATTTTAAGGTTTTTAGTCACAATAGGGATTCGATTTTACTACAAGGAAATTAAAATTGTGAACCGTAAAAACTTGCCTGAAAATGGACCCTGTATTTACATTGCGAATCATCCCAATACATTGATGGATGCTTGGATGATTGGATATGCTTCAAAAATTCCCATCTTCTTCATGGCAAAGGGAACGCTTTTTTCTTCTCCTGTAAAAAATAGAATCTTGAGAAGTTTGAACATGATTCCAATTAACAGAAGGGGAGAAGGAGCAACAAAAGGGGTTTCCAACCAAGATTCATTTGAAGCTTGTTACCAGATTCTGAAGGAAGGGAAATGCTTGCTGATTTTCCCCGAAGGAACAAGTCATTTGGAAAGACATTTACGTGAATTAAAATCAGGAACAGCCAGAATTGCTCTTGAAGCTGAAAAACGGAATGGGAATAAATTGGGGATTAAAGTTGTTCCTTTGGGATTAAACTATTTGGATGCTGATCGGTTTAGAAGTAGGGTGTTAATTCATGTTGGTCAGGCAATTGAACTAACTGATTATTATGAAGATTTTGCAATTAATCAGAGTAAGACAGCTAAGAAATTAACGGAACAATTTCGTATTCGCTTAGAGCAAGTTCTAGTAAATTCTACCGAAAAAGAAACAGAATTGATGGTGGACGAATTACATGACATTTTTCAATCAAAATACATCAAGCAGAGTAAAAGAGGTGTGCAAGGTGAAATAGATTTATTGAAGCAAATTCGCGATAAAATGGATGAGTTTTCTATTGCTGAACCTTGGAAAATTGCTGAAATTAAAACACTTTTACTTGAGTTGAAATCAAAATTAAATCAATTTGAAATTCGAGCTGACCTACTAGACCGTCGTTTTCGACTTAAAATGTTTTTTCGCCAGATTTTTGTTTCACTGATTTTTTTGATTATTGGTTTGCCTTTATTTCTTTTTGGAATCGTCCATAATATTTTGCAATATAAATTAACAGATAAGCTGGTCCCAAAATTGACAAAGGACATTGAATATTATGCGCCTCTTTCAGTTTTATTGGGACTTATTTTGTACCCAATTAGCTATTTGTCGTTCATGTTTTTACTTAAATACACTTTTGAACTCAATTTTTG
>JBKCGI010000155.1:0-4497 GCA_046303515.1 Flavobacteriia bacterium
GAATGAATACGAGCAAATAAAGAGTAAATTGGATTTTGCTATGCACTGTTGGGAGCAAGCGATGGAAGAGTTGGAAGGATTGCAAGTTTAAGGTTTTAAGTAAAAATTTTAAGGTTTTGGGAGATGCTATTAGCCCTGATAGTAGTGGCATCCTCAACTTGTTGAGATAAAACGGATAGCGGGAAAAAGCTTCTAAAAAAAAGAAAATGGAAACACAAGGATATTTAAGAAAGATGCATGTTGATCTAGGTGATACAATTTCATACAGATTGAACTTAGATTCGAATATTAAAATGAACGACCTTTTAGGTAAGAAAATCAAATTCACATTTTTAAATGAAATTCAATGTGTTTCGTGTGGCAAAAAAACATCGAAATCATTCAACCAAGGGTTTTGTTATAGCTGTTTTATTGAGGCTCCAGAATCTGCTGAGTGTATTATTCGTCCTGAATTGTGTAGAGCGCATTTAGGAGAAGGAAGAGATGTAGAATGGGAACAGGCTCACCACAACCAGCCTCATGTTGTTTATTTGGCGGCATCTGACGTTGTAAAAGTTGGTGTGACTCGCACAACTCAAATGCCAACACGTTGGATAGATCAGGGTGCAAATTCAGCCATTATTTTGGCAGAAACTCCTAACAGATATTTAGCTGGAGTTTTGGAGGTTGAGTTGAAAAATCATTTTTCGGATAAAACGAATTGGCAAAAAATGCTTAAGAATGTGATTGATGATTCAATTGATCTCGTTGATACAAAATGGTCGCTCGAAGAGGTTTTACCTCAAGATTTAATGGAATATTTTTCTGAAGATGATACTATTTTTGAATTCAATTATCCAGTAACTAGTTATCCAGAAACAATAAAAAGTTTATCCTTTGATAAGGAAATAGAAATTGAAGGGATTTTGACAGGTATTAAAGGTCAATATATTTATTTGGATACAGAACGTGTTTTGAATATACGAAAACATACAGGTTATAAAATATCAATAAAAATAATGTAGGGACGTAATGCGTTTCGTCCCTACATTATTTTTATTGTTTTTTCAATTCCATTTCGTCCACCAAATGTTTTGCATCAGAATAGATGTCCATAACCCACAAAACATAACGAATATCAACAACAACATTTCGGCAACGTGTTGGGTCAAATAAGTAATCGGACATGGTGCTTTCCCAAGTGCGGTCGAAGTTTAAGCCCATCAAGTAACCATTTTCGTCTAGAACTGGTGATCCGGAATTACCTCCTGTGGTGTGATTTGAACCTGTAAAACAAACCCACAATTCACCGTCTTGGCCATAATTCCCATATTGTTTGTTTGCTGCGAGTTCCAACATTCTTGGTAACAATTCGAAATCAGGATTTCCAGTGTTGTATTTTTGAATAATTCCGCCTAAAGTTGTGTGCTCTGTATATTTCATACCATCCGTTGGCGCAGAACCTTCTAATTTACCGTAAGTAACTCTTAAGGTACTATTAGCATCTGCCCAATGTTTTGCATCTGGGAACATTTCATATTTTCCAGCAACATATGTTTTAAGTAGCGAAGTCATTTTGGCGTTGAATTCTCGGTATTTTGGTACAGCATTGTTTACAAAATTATCGTTGACTTGAGTATAATATGAATATCCTGGGTCTTTGCTTAGTTTTTTTAATGATTTTTCAGATAACTTATTTAAAAATGCGAGATATCGATCTTTATTTGTCAGAATAGATTTTGAATAAATTAAATTTGTTTTCAGATCAAGTGCAAAAGTTTTATCTATAATATTTAACTGTTTTCTGTATTCTTCTGTTTGCAATTGAAATATTTTCTTATCTACATTTTCATCATAATCTTTGAAAAATCCTTCAGCATTTCGTTTTAATTCTTCAATTTTTGTTTTGACTTCATTATTCTTCACCCAAGTTGGGAAGTTTTTGATGATATCATCAATTGCTCTTCCGATATCAAAAAGTTCTGGTCCAACATATAAATATTCAATTCCCATTTGGTATTCGAAATCGTATTTAGAATCCGAAGCAATTAAGTCATTCATTTGTTTGACTAATGGCAAATATTTTTTATATTCTTCCTTTGTGAAAGCTTTTGCAATATAATCAGTTTCGTATTTTTCTTTTTTATCAAGTGCACCAAGTTCTTTTAAACCACCAATTTGTCCAATCCATTTCTTGTAAGCATTTGCAATACTCGCTTGTTTGGCAGAATATTTAATCCTAACTGCATCAGAATTGCGCATTGCTTCATCAATTACAGATAGCGACAATTCACGCATTTTGATTCTCGCAGGTCGTTCTTTATCAACGATGTATTTTATCTGACCAGAAACCAAATGTTGCTCTGTTTGTCCAGGAAAACCATAAACCATCGTAAAATCACCTTCTTTTCTGTTTTTGAAAGAAATTGGCAGGGAATGAATTGGTGAATAAGGAACATTATCTGCGGCATAAGTAGCAGGTTTGTTGTCTTTTCCTGCATAAATTCTAAAAACTGAGAAATCTCCAGTATGACGTGGCCAAACCCAGTTGTCTGTATCTCCACCAAATTTTCCAATAGAATTTGGAGGTGTACCTACAAGTCGTACATCTAAAAACACTTCTTTAACTATAATGTAATAATTGTTTCCGTAGTTAAATGCTTTTATTTCAGCTTCATAATGGTTTCCAACTTTTGCATCTTTAATTAATTGCTCCATGTTTTTTTTCAGCTGAGTATTTTTAACGCTTGCATCGTCAGATTCTTTAATTCCAAATAACATTGTAGAAGTAACGTCATCAATTCTCACCATTCTTGAAGCCGTTAAGCCAACATTTGCTAATTCTTCACCATAATTTTTTGCCCAAAAACCATTTTTTAGATAATCTTTTTCCAGAGAAGAATGAGATTGAATTTGAGAATACCCGCAGTGGTGATTTGTCAAAAGTAAACCTTGTTTTGAAACAATTTCAGCAGTACACCCACCACCAAAATGAATAATTGCATCTTTTATACTTGAATGATTTACACTGTAAATTTGCTCTGCTGTCAATTTCATTCCTTTTGCTTGCATGTCTGATTCAAAGGCAGCAAGTAAGGATGGAATAAGCATTCCTTCTTCCGCGAAAGAAAATAAAAAAGTAATTGAAAAGAGAAAACTAATGGTGATTTTTTTCATTTTATGATATTTTGTCGACAAAGATATTAATTCAACTTAATTAAAAATTATTTTTGTTGTGAAAGGTTAAAATTTTGTAATTTTATGCCGTGAAATTTATAGAATTAGCATTCAGATTAGGCGTTGTTTTCGCAATTTTCAGTTTTATCTGGGGAATTTTTAAACTTATTCTTGGAGGATTAAGAGGAGGTAGAACAAAATCCATTGTGGAAGAATATTCTTTAAAGTTGGTGCAGTACTTTTTTTTGGTTGATGTCACTTTTTTATTTTGTATTAAAAATGACGGAGCAAATGAATTATTGATTAATGAAATGATTTTTTCAGCCTTAATTTTGGTTTTGTATTTTGTTGGTAAATTACAAAACAAACAACAACGAATTGATCTTTTTAAGATTTCTGGAGCCAATTTACCAAATTTAACTCCTGTTTTTAATTTATATGCTGAAATTGCAACAATTATATTTGCAATAGTAGTTTTTACAGCTTTTATTTTCTTTCCAAATTATGCCAATAATCCTGTGAGTAATTGGTTTTATACAAGTATTTTGGATATCGAAGGAACTTTTTTCTTTGGTTTTATTTTTAAAGTAATTGGATTTTTTGTTTTGCTAGGTATTTTTCTCAAATTGATTAATGGCTTATCCTTTTTGCTAAGTGGCAGACCATTAGCTTCGGTTAGAAGTGAATTTCATTCAGATTCATCTAAAAAAGATGATTTTGATGATTTTGAGGAAATAAAATAATTCGAAATGACGAGAAAAGAACTTATTGAACAAATTAAAATTAAAAAATCTTTTTTGTGTGTTGGTTTAGATCCTGATTTAAACAAAATCCCAAAGCATTTACTAGAAACTGAAGATCCAATTTTTGAGTTTAATAAAGCTATTATTGATGCGACAAAAGATTTTTGTGTAGCCTATAAACCTAATTTGGCATTTTACGAATGTTTGGGTAGAAAAGGTTGGGAGTCATTAGAAAAAACTATAGCGTACATTCCTTCAACTATTTTTACAATTGCTGATGCTAAAAGAGGTGATATCGGAAATACTTCTTCGTACTACGCCAAAACTTTTTTTGAATATTTGAATTTTGATTCAGTAACCGTCGCACCTTATATGGGAGAAGATAGTGTGAAGCCATTTTTAGAATTTGAAAACAAATGGGTAATCGTGCTAGGCTTAACATCAAATAAAGGAGCATTAGATTTTCAGTTTATCAAGGATCAAAATGGTGATGAATTGTTTAAACATGTTATTTCTAAAACACAAAATTGGGGTTCGCCAGAAAATTTGATGTTTGTTGTTGGAGCTACGCGTTCTGAAGATATCGCTATTGTGAGAA
>JBKCGI010000156.1:0-9141 GCA_046303515.1 Flavobacteriia bacterium
TTGTAAAACGAGGTGTTACAGAATTGGTTACTCCGGGAGTTTCCTTCAACGACAATGTGCTTGATTCTAATAAAAATAACTTTTTGTGTGCCATTCATTTTGGTAAAGATGTTCACGGAATCGCATTTTTGGATGTTTCAACTGGTGAATTTTTAGTAGCACAGGGAAGATTAGATTACATTGAAAAATTAATTCAAGGTTTTGAACCAAGTGAAATTATTTTTCAGAAGAAACACAGCAATTTCTTTAAAGAAGAATTTGGTGATAAATATTATACTTTCAAATTGGAAGATTGGGCTTTCAATGAAGATTTTGCTCAAGAAAGTTTAAATAAACATTTTGGCACCAAGACTTTAAAAGGATTTGGAGTTGAAAATATTGCGACTGGAATTGTTGCCGCAGGAGCAATCTTTCACTATTTATCGGAAACACAACACGATAAATTAGCACACATCACCAGTTTATCTCGAATTGAAGAAGACCGATACGTTTGGTTGGATCGCTTCACCATTCGGAATTTAGAATTGGTTCATTCTCCAAACGAAAATGCCACTACCCTATTGGATATCATTGATAAAACCAAAACTCCAATGGGCGGAAGAATGCTCAAACGCTGGATGGTTTTGCCTTTGAAAGAATTAAAATCCATTCAAGACCGTTTAGATGCTGTTGCTGATTTCACCAAATTGGAAGAAACTTCTTACGAAATGACGCAGCGTTTGAAAGAAATTGGTGATTTAGAACGTTTGATTTCTAAAGCAGCCGTTGGACGCGTCAATCCAAAGGAAGTGAAGCAATTAGAATGGACTTTAAGACAAATTCAACCGGTAAAAGATTTGTTGAATTCTTGTAAAGCTAGTTCCTTGAAAAAAATAGCTTCGGAATTAGACCCATGTGAGAAATTAATTCAGCGCATTACAGAAACTTTTGTCGAGGAACCAGCAACTCAAGTTGGCAAAGGAATGATTATCGCTACAGGAATTCATTCAGAATTGGACGAATTAAGAGCAATCGCCTTTTCTGGTAAAGATTATTTAGACGGAATTCAAATTCGTGAATCTGAGCGTACAGGTATTCCAAGTTTAAAAGTTTCATTCAACAATGTTTTTGGATATTATTTGGAAGTTACCAATACACACAAAGACAAAGTTCCCGAAGAATGGATTCGCAAGCAAACACTTGTTAATGCTGAACGATACATCACGGAAGAATTAAAAATTTACGAACATAAAATCCTCGGAGCAGAGGACAAAATTCATGCTATTGAATCGCGTTTGTTTCAAGAATTTGTTTTAGAAATGGCGGATTACACGCATGTTATTCAAAAAAATGCAGCATTATTAGCACAATTGGATTGTTTGTTGTCTTTTTCTGAATTGGCAAAAGCAAATCAATATGTGATGCCAGAAATGAATAACGGTTTTGAAATTGATATCAAAAACGGCCGTCATCCAGTTATTGAAAAACAACTCAAAATAGGTGAAGAATACGTTGCAAACGATGTTTTCTTAGACGATAAAACGCAACAAATCATCATGATTACGGGACCAAACATGTCTGGTAAAAGTGCTTTATTGCGCCAAACTGCTCTGATTTGTTTGATGGCACAAATGGGTTCCTTTGTTCCAGCTGACTCTGCAAAATTAGGAATTGTGGACAAAGTTTTCACCCGAGTTGGCGCTTCAGATAACATTTCTTCAGGTGAATCCACTTTCATGGTTGAAATGAATGAGACCTCCAGTATTTTGAATAATTTGTCCGAAAGATCTTTGATTTTATTGGATGAAATTGGTCGCGGTACAAGTACCTATGATGGAATTTCTATTGCTTGGGCGATTGCTGAATTCATCCATGAGCATCCAAAATTTAAAGGAAAAACCTTATTTGCAACACATTACCATGAATTAAATGATATGTGTATGCAATTCGAACGCATCAAAAACTTCAATGTATCAGTTAAGGAAACAGGAAATAAAATTTTATTTTTACGTAAATTAGTTGAAGGAGGAAGCGAACATTCTTTCGGTATCCATGTCGCTAAATTAGCTGGAATGCCAACTCAAGTTATCAACCGAGCAACTAAATTATTAACAAAATTAGAACAGAATCACGTATCTTCAGAAAGCAAAAAAGTAAAAGAAGTTGTCTCAGAACAAGATATGCAATTGAGCTTTTTTCAACTAAACGACCCTGTTTTAGAGCAAATTAGAGAGGAGTTAGTTATCATTGACATCAATACCTTGACTCCAGTTGAAGCTTTAATTAAGTTGAATGAGATTAAAAAACTTGTTGGTGGTTAGAAATTTCACCTTTTCTTAACAAAATCTTATTTTTAAATAGGACATTTATTAGTAACTTTGTAAAAAATCAATTGTAATCCTTGAAGCATAACTTTGCCGAAACCAGTTGATTTTAGAGTTATTATTTACATTAAAAATGCGTAATTTTTGCTTACTATTTTTAAGCCTTGTACTAAGCCAAAACATCTTTTCACAACAATTAATGATTAACGAAGTTTCCCAAGGTTCAGGTGCTTCAGAATATGTGGAATTTGTTGTTATTGGTTCACCAATTTGTGAAGGAGTTCCCATTCCTTGTATTGATATTCGAAAAGTAATTTTCGATGATAATAATGGTTTTTTTCAATTAGATTCTACTACGCAAACTGGTATTGCAAGTGGTGCATTACGATTTTCAAATGACCCGTTCTGGTCATGTATTCCTCAAGGGACGTATATTGTAATTTACAATGATGCAAGTCCAAATGCAGCATTACCGCCAGACGACAGTTCAGTTAATGATGGGAATTGTACAATTATTTTACCCGGAAATTCCCCCCTATTAGAATCAACGTCCGTTAGCCCATCAGTTAATAATTCTCTTTACCCTACAAATGATTCAGATTGGGTGCCAAGTATAGGTTGGGCTGCAATATCCATGAATAATAGTAATGACTCATTTCAAATACCAAATTTAGGAAGTAATGGCACGCCATTACACTCAGTAAGTTGGGGAAATAATGTGGACGGTGTAATAATTTCATTTCCTGGCTCTGTATCTGGAATGGTCATGTCCTTTGAAAATATCAACTCAAATGACTTCAATGATCAGGTAAATTGGGTTATAGAAGATGTTGCAGTTGGTCAAACACCTGGAGCTGCAAACAGCACAGCAAATGACTTGTGGATTGGAACCATGAACCCAACGTGTCGTGTGAATCCAGCTTTATCTTTTGCCATTACAAATTCTGATTGCAGTTCTAGTAATGGAAGTATCACTTTAACAATCGCAAATAGTACCAATTCATCCATTTTATGGGAAGGCGGGCAAAATACAGCAACAATTTCAAATTTAGCTCAAGGAACGTATTCGGTTACAGTGACAGATAATTTGACGGGTTGTATTTTTGTAGACTCAGCTGCCGTTGGATTAAACAATAGTACTTTAGCTGTTAACCCTGCGATAACGGATGAAACTTGTAGTAATTTATGTGATGGAACCGTTAATTTAAATATCACAGGAGGACAAACTCCGTATACTCAAAATTGGTTTCAAAATGGAGTAGCAATTACACAACCAACCACTTTTTGTGCTGGAACTTTTGATGTTCAAATAAGTGATGCCAACAATTGCCAAATCAATGAAACGATTCTGATAAACACTGCAACAATTGTTTCATATACTATATCAAACGACACCTTGATTTGTTTAGGAGATACGATTTCCTTATTTGTAAATGGCGTTTCCAATGTACTTTGGTCAAATTTAGGTGAAACAACTACTTCAATTTTTACTCATCCTGATCAATCAAGTACTATTAATGTAACCTTAACTGAAAATTCTTGCGTAATCAATGAAAGCATTTTAGTCTCAGTTCAAAATTGTGATTTCGCAATTGATTTTCCAAATGTTTTCACTCCAAATGGCGACAACGTAAACGATAATTATGTGCCTATTGCTTTTTCAGGAATTACAAACCAAGAATTTGTGATTTTAAATCGTTGGGGAAATATCGTATACGAAACCACAGCTCAAACCATAAGTTGGGATGGAAAAGTAGATGGAAAAGAAGCAAGTGAAGGTGTATATTTTTATAAATTGATTTATAAAGGATTAGGCGAAGAAGCAATCATTTTACATGGCTTCTTGCATTTAGAGAGAAAATAATATTTCGCAAACAAATTTAAAGCCTGCTTGTTTCATTTACATGCAGGCTTTTTTGATTTTTCCACACACACTTTTCTATGATCAAACACATTATGAAAATTGCAATTCGCTTTTTATAATTGAAGAATACCTTTTTTTTAGACAGTATGCTTTTCACAAGCAAAAATTAGTATTTCACCGTGCCACAATGAAATATTTTGCTTCTTGGGTAGAAAATTTTGTTTCGGTAAAGTATATTGAAAGTTTAGAAAATGACTTACACATTAAAAATGTACTCATTTCAATAAAAAATCAAGGATTTAAATCAATTAAAACTTTTGAACCAGAGGATGAATGGTTAAAAAAGAGAATCATCAAAGCCTGTACAAGTTTGAATTTAGAAATAAACATTATTGAAAGTCCACTCTTTATAAATAGCCTGCAGGAAAATGAAAATTATCGTGAATCACATAAAAATTATTTTCAAACTGAATTTTACATCCATCAACGAAAAACGAAAAACATTTTACTAGAATTCGATAAGAAACCATCTGGTGGTAAATGGTCTTTTGATGCTGAAAACCGAAAAAAAATTCCAAAAGAGCATGTTATTCCAAATCGGAAAGAAACGATTGAAAATGAATTCGTTCTTGAGGCTAAAAATTATGTTTCTACATATTTCCAAAACAATCCCGGTACAATAACTGATTTTCAATACGCTGTTACTCCTGAGGAAGCAGAATTAAAAATGAAAGAATTTTTTAAAACTTATTTCGATTTTTTCGGGACTTTTGAAGATGCCATCCTGCAAAAAGAATCAAAAATATACCATTCCATTCTTTCACCTTATTTGAATACGGGAATTTTGTCACCCTTAAAAGTTTTAAATGAAGCAATTGATTTTGCAAGTAAAAACAATATACCAATCAATTCTTTGGAAGGATTTGTAAGACAAATATTGGGATGGAGAGAGTTCATTCGTTACGTTTATTCCTTTGAAAATGTAAAACAACGTACCACTAATTTTTGGGGATTTAAACGCAAAATCCCAGCAAGTTTTTATACAGGAGAAACAGGAATTTTACCTCTCGATGATTGCATTAAAAAAAATCTATCAAGTGCATATAATCATCACATTGAGCGACTAATGATTATTGGTAATTTTATGTTACTGTGCGAATTTGACCCTGATGAAGTTTATCGCTGGTTTATGGAAATGTATATCGACAGTTACGATTGGGTAATGGTACCAAATGTTTATGCAATGTCTCAATTTGCAGATGGAGGTACAATGACCACAAAACCTTACATTTCAGGCAGCAACTACATCATCAAAATGAGTGACTATTCCAAAGGACCTTGGTCTGAAATTTGGGATGCGCTTTTTTGGAGGTTTTTGATTAGATACAAAGTAGTATTTCAGTCAAATATTAGAATGAAAATGTTAATTAGTACTTATGACAAATTCCCTGAAGAAAAGAAACAAAATTTTAACGATAAGGCTGAGAGGTTTTTACAAAGTGTAGAAAAACAAAATATAAATTAACTTGTTATGAAAACATGGACAGTTTAGATTTAAATCGCGTGATAGAAATGGCTTGGGAGGACAGAACTCCCTTCGAAGCAATTGAATTTCAGTTTGGTGTTTCAGAAAGTCAAGTAATTGCATTGATGCGCAAAGAATTAAAACGAAGTAGCTTTAATTTGTGGCGAAAGCGAGTTAATTCTGGCGTTAGTCAAAAACATTTATACAAAAGAAATTCTGAAATTAATCGATTTAAATGTACACATCAACGCACAATTACATCGAATAAAATTAGCAAGCGGTAAGATTTTTTTTGCTAATAAAACATGGTAGCAAAAGAAAAAATCAATCTCGTTTGGCTTAAACGTGATTTACGAATCTTAGATCATGAGGCTTTTTGGAACGCATCGAATTCTGATTTACCGTTTATAGCAGTTTTTTTATTTGAAGAAAATCAGATGAATCATCCTGATTGTTCCTTGCGACATCTACAATTTCAATACCATTCGGCAATAGAATTGCAAACTAAATTAGAAAAGTTAGAACAAAATTTTGTACTTTCTTACGAAGAAGCTATTGATTTTTTCACCCGTATCAATGACATTTTTCATATTGAAAAAGTATTTTCTTATCAAGAATCTGGACATGCTTTAAGTTTCGAAAGAGATGTGTTGTGTCAGGTGTTTTTCGATAAAAACAAAATACAATGGATTCAATTTCAACGCGATGGAATCATTCGAAAGTTGAAAAACCAAGTCAATTGGGAGCAAAAATGGGAACAAAAAATGCATGAAAACATAAAACCAATTTCATGGAGAAAAAATAAAATTCAGACCATATTTGAGCCCAATCCTATACCTATTTCTTTCTTAAAACAATTAGAAAAATATCCCGCGGAATTTCAGAAAGCAGGTGAAAGTATGGCTTGGAAGTATTTGCATTCTTTTGTACAAGATAGAGGGAAAAATTACAATCGTCACATTTCAAAACCTATGGAAAGCAGGAAATCTTGTGCTCGAATTTCACCCTACTTGGCTTGGGGAAATATCAGTATCCGACAAGCCTTTCAATTCATCAAAACACATGAGAATTATGGTCGTTACAAAAAAGCTTTTGATGGAGCAATTACTCGTTTACATTGGCATTGTCATTTCATTCAGAAATTTGAAAATAATGTTCACTACGAGGCAATTTGTGTAAATAAAGGCTATGAAAACTTAAAATATGAAGTTGATGAATTAAAACTTGAAGCTTGGAAATCAGGAAACACAGGATTTCCGTTAGTTGATGCGACCATGCGCTGCCTCCTAAAAACGGGATGGATTAATTTCCGCATGCGAGCAATGTTGGTTTCTTTTTTATGTCATCATTTATTTCAAGATTGGAGAAAGGGAGTTTATCATGTTGCACAATTATTTTTGGACTACGAACCTGGAATTCATTATCCTCAATTTCAAATGCAAGCTGGTGTAACTGGAATTAATATTATTCGAGTTTACAATCCAATTAAAAACAGTGAAAAACACGATTCAGAGGGGAATTTTATCAGAAAATGGGTTCCTGAACTTCAAAATTGTCCCAATGAATTTATTCACCGACCATTTGACTTGAGTCCAATGGAACAGCAATTTCATAATTTTCAGCTGGGTATTGATTATCCTTACCCGATAGTTGATCCAGATAATCACGCCAAAAAATCGAAAGACGCATTATGGATAAAAAGAACCGAAGATGAAGTTAAAAAAGAAAATTTTAGACTTGTTAGTGCACTGGTTAAAAACAATAGGAGTAACTAATTGTTGTAATTTTATTTAGTATTCAAATGAAGACATTTTCTGCTCAAGATATTGCCAACCTAGATAAATTGTTCCGAGCCAATTTAATAAATTCGATTTATGGCCCCAAACCAACTTTTCTGATTGGTACAAAAAACAATTTGAATCAAGAAAATTTAGCCATTTTTAATTCCATTATACATTTGGGAGCTAATCCCGCTTTGGTAGGATTTATTCAACGACCGCTAATTTCTACCAGTCACACTTATAAAAATATTCTTGAAACTGGTTTTTATACATTAAACCAATTGAACGAAAAAATGTTACCTCATGCGCATTTCACAGCAGTAAAATTTGAGGTGGAACAATCGGAGTTTGAAAAATGTGGTTTCACTTCAGAATACAGCGAAGATTTTATAGCACCTTTTGTTGTGGAATCAGTTGTGCAAATTGGAGTGAAATTTGTGGAAGAACATCATTTAAAAGTCAACGATACACGTTTGATTATAGGACAAATAGAGGAAATACATGTCAAAAATGAAAACTCAATAGCTTCCAATGGAATTATTAATCACGAACTAAATCAAGTCGCTCATGCTGTAGGATTGGAAAGTTATTACAGTTCAAAATTCATTCAAAATCTACCTCATCCAAAATTGGATAATTATAAAAACTATGTGCATGAAGGGAATAAAGAAGACTGATTTACCTGAAAAATTGTGTATCGTTTGTCAACGCGTTTTTGTTTGGCGTAAAAAATGGGAGAAAAACTGGGAATCAGTGCTTTATTGTAGTGAAAGATGTAGGAAGTCAAAACTAAAAATAATAAATAATGTCTAGAAAAAATATTTTAATTATCGGTGCAGGCAAGGGAATTGGACTTGCTTCTGCCAAATTACTTTCCTTAGAAAACGAGATATATGCTGTCACTAAATCTGAAAGTTTGGAACTAGAAGAAGTTGCCACGATGGTTAAATACGCTTCAATTGCAGATGAATCAGCTCACTTAACATCTTGGTTACCTGAAAAATTGGACGCCTTGATTTTCTGTCCTGGAACAATTCGCTTGAAGCCTTTTCATCGCATTTCTCACGAAGAATTTTTAGAGGATTTTCAGCTAAACGTTTTAGACGCAATTGCCACTATTCAAGCTTGTTTGCCTCTTTTGAAAAAATCTGAAGATGCTTCTGTTGTACTTTTTAGTTCAGTGGCGGCACAAGTTGGAATGTCTTTTCATTCATCTATTTCGAGTTCCAAGGCTGCAATTGAAGGTTTGACCAAAAGTTTAGCTGCTGAATATGCTCCAACGATACGCTTTAATTGCATTGCTCCTTCCTTAACTTTAACTTCTTTGTCAGAAAAATTGACCAATTCAGAAGAAAAAATTGAAAATGCAAATCAACGACATCCATTAAAAAGAATTGGCACTGTGGAGGATTTAGCTGAAATGGTCTGTTTTTTAAGCTCTTACAAATCCTCTTGGATTACTGGGCAAATCTTTCATGTGGATGGAGGAATGAGTTCTTTAAAATAAATTTATTTTTTTTCAAAAAAGCCTTTGGAAATTCAAAAAAGTAATTATCTTTGCAACCGCTTTCAACGGAAAGTGAGTTAATTTGAAAAGATTAATTTAAAATATTGCGAGAGTAGCTCAGTTGGTAGAGCACAACCTTGCCAAGGTTGGGGTCGCGAGTT
>JBKCGI010000157.1:0-3953 GCA_046303515.1 Flavobacteriia bacterium
GAATAATACCTTGTTTCTTCAAAATGAAGTTGCTACGATAAAAATTCAAATGGATTCTCAAGATTTAGAATCAATGTTGACCTCAGAGAGTTCTGATCTTGAGTTCCCCGCTCAATTTATTTATAATTCCTCTACAAATAACGACACAATTTTAAATATAGGCTTTGGTTTGAGAGGGAATACTTCTTTAGCAGCCGCCAAAAAGTCGTTTAAAGTATCTTTTAATCATATAATTCCTGGAGAAAAATATAAGGGATTAGAAAAGTTAAATTTGAATGGTGAACACAATGATGTTTCAATCATGCGGTCAAAAATCAATAATGAGATGTTAATGGATTTGGATTTGCTGGCAGCAAGAGCAAGTTACGTTAAGTTGTATGTTAACGATGAATATAAAGGTTTATACCTTATCATGGAACCAATTGATGATGAATTTATTCAAAAACGATTCCCAAATTTTGATAACGGAAATTTATTTAAGTGCAGTTGGGGGGCAAATCTCATGTATTGGGGGGCAAATCCAAGCAACTATTCTTCTGTTTATGAATTGAAAACCAATGAAGATTCAAGCAATTATTCTGGACTGATACATTTTCTAGATGTTTTAAATAACACCAATGATTCTGAATTTCCTTGCGCAATAGAATCTGTATTTAATGTTTATCCATATTTAAAAACAGCAGCCTTTGAGATTTTAATTGGACATTGGGATGGATATATTTTTAATAATAATAATTTTTTCTTGTACGAAAATCCTCAAGATGGAAGGTTTGTTTTTATGGAATACGACATGGATAACACACTTGGTGTAGATTGGTTTAATGTTGATTGGAGCACGAGAAATATAAATTATTGGATTTCTAATAATGAGAGACCTCTTTTTAATAGGTTAATGGCTGTTCCTTATTATAAAGAAGTTTTTAATATCTATCTGGAACAAATTCTAGATTCGGTTTTTTCCGCACAATATCTCTTGCCCAGATTAAATGAAATACAAGATTTAATTACTGAAGCAACTTTGTTAGATACATATAGGACTTTAGATTATGGTTTTACAGAGAATGATTTTCTAAATTCCATCACAAGTGCATGGGGAAATCATATTCCTATTTCATTACAAGATTATTTAACGCAGCGAGAAAATTCTGCTAGAAATCAGATTCAACACCAAAATGCAGTTGCTCCTTGTTTAAATGCGATTACAAAATTAGATTTACCTAAAAAAGAAATTGTTCGTGTAATAAACACTTTGGGACAAGAAATTGATTTCAAAAGTAAAAACGTTGTAAAAATAATTCAATTTACAGATGGTACATCTGTCAAACAAATTGATTTCGAATAAAAATAAAGCTATGAAGAAAATAATTTTAAGTTCATTTTTGCTGCTTTCAGCATGCGTTTCAGCACAAAATTTAAATCACGTGGAACCTCCGTTTTGGTGGGCAGACATGAATCATCATGTAGTTGAAATCATGTTTCATGGAAAAGATATTGCGAAATTAAAAGCGTGTACAAAGGATTTTACAATCCTAAAAACCATTAAAACCGAAAATCCAAATTATATCTTTTTAACGATTGAAACGAAAGGAAAAGGTGAAGGTATTTATAGTTTCGATTTCATGAACGAGAAAAATAAAAAGGTCTTTTCTCAGACATACGAATTGAAAAAACGAAAAGACAATTCAGCTAATCGTTCTAGTTTTACCTCAGAAGATGTTGTATATTTATTAATGCCTGACCGTTTTGCAAATGGAAATCCAGAAAATGATTCGCATAAAGAAACAATTGAAAAAGTGAATCGTAGTTTTGATGGAGGTCGACATGGTGGAGATATTCAAGGAATTATTGATCATTTGGATTATCTAAAAGAATTAGGAGTTACAGCAATTTGGCCTACACCAATGTTAGAAGATAATGACTCAACTTATTCATACCACACCTATGGTCAAAGTGATGTATATAAGGTTGATCCACGTTACGGTACAAATGAAGATTACAAACGTTTGGCTTCTGAAATGCACAAAAAGGATATGAAATTGATCATGGATTATGTGACGAATCATTGGGGCGCTAAACATTGGATGATGAATGATTTACCAACTTATACGTGGATTCATCAATTTCCAGGATATTCCCAAACAAATTACCGTATGTCAACTCAAATGGATCCAAATTTCAGTCAAATAGACTACAAAAATTGCATGGATGGCTGGTTTGTGAAATCAATGCCGGATTTGAATCAGTCGAATCCATTGGTGTTAAATTATTTAACTCAAAATGCAATTTGGTGGATTGAGTATGCTGATTTAGATGGTTTTAGAGTAGATACCTATTCTTATAACGACAAAGAAGGAATAGCTAAATGGACAAAAGCCCTAACGGACGAATATCCAAATTTTAACATAGTTGGAGAAGTTTGGTTACACGATCAAGCTCAAATTTCGTATTGGCAAAAAGATAGTAAAATCTCAGCTATTCAATCCTATAACACACATTTGCCAAGTGTAATGGATTTTACTTTGCATGACGTATTTGGTAATGTTTTTAAGGAATCAAATCCAAATTGGAGCGATGGAATGATTAAAGTTTATGATAATTTCGTGAATGATTTTTTATATCCAAATGTCAACAATTTATTACTTTTTGTGGAGAATCACGATACACAGCGATTTAATGAAATTTACAAAAATGTAACGGATTATAAATTAGGTATGACTTTGATTGCAACGGTTCGAGGAATTCCTCAATTGTATTATGGTTCTGAAATTGGGATGATGGGCGACAAAGGAAAAGGGGATGGAGACATTCGTCGCGATTTCCCTGGCGGTTGGAAAGATGATCAAAATAATGCATTTTCTGCGACCTCAAGAACTGCTGAACAAAAAGAATATTTTGATTACACTAAAAAACTATTCACTTGGAGAAAAACTTCCAATGTTATACACCAAGGGAAAACCAAGCAATATCTTCCTGATAACAATGTTTACGTATATTTTCGCTATACAGAAACGGAAGCAGTAATGGTTATTGTAAACAATTCAGATAAAAATCAGACACAAAACTTGAGTCGATTCGAAGAAAGCACTAAAATGTTTACTTCGGGAAAGGATGTGATTTCGGGTAAAACTTTAAATTTGAAAGATAAAAGCTTTGAAATTCCTGCAAAAACTTCTTGGATTTTGGAGCTCAAGTAGTTAAACTCTTTTTTCGTCTGCTTGCCAGTCCGTTATAGCTAGTTTAATTTCTTTACTGCTAAGCTTTTCTGAAATTGCTCTGTCAATCAATGTTAAAATTTCATTGTCTCCTGCAAATCGTAAGGCAATAATTTGTCCTTGTTTCAATTGTTTTTCTTTGTCTGAAAAAGATTTTCCAGTCATTTCAAAATAACGTAAACGCATTTCTAAACGGATAATTCGGTCTTGGTTTTTGAGTGCATAAATTCTTGCAATAAATGAAATTAGAACAAGTGTAAATCCAGCTAAAACATTATAAATTTGATTTACAACATCTCCTTGACTGGAAAACAAATTAACAAGTGACCAAATAAAAATTGTTACAGTAATTGGAACTAAAAACAAGTGGTGAAAAGGATAAATTCTGCGGTGGTTTTGATAATTTTGCATGAGTATTTTTTGTAGTTTATAACAAGCAGATTACTTTAAAGTTTAAATAAAAAAATAAGAGAAACCTTTCGGGATCTCTTATTAAATTTTATTTTTGGGTATTAATTTATTTTTTTCCAGATTCGGCACAACATGCTTTGTCTTTTTTAATGCAAACACCATCTTTCCAACAAGTAGTATCACTTTTTGGTGCAGAACATTCCATTTTTTCACCTGAACAATGACCAGCTGGCATCATTCCTTTATGGCAATCTCCCATGTCTTTTGAACAAGCATTTCCATGTGGATTCATTTTTCCATGACATTCTGAAGACATTTCGCTTTTGCATT
>JBKCGI010000158.1:0-82974 GCA_046303515.1 Flavobacteriia bacterium
TCGCTTTTTAGTGAATTATGCAGCTCACTTTAATTTCACACCAGAAACACGGCTTTCTATCGGGATTTCTGGTGGTGTGAAACAATGGGTTTTTGATCGCGATAAAATGACCACTTTTGAAACAGATCCTGTTTTGCAACAAAGTGCCTCTTTCATTCGGCCTGATGCGGCTTTAGGTGCTTGGTGGAATGGTAAAAATTATTTCTTGAGTTTTTCGATGTCAGAATTAATCCGTTCAAAATGGAATCCATTAACTGCAGATTCACGTTATCAAATTCACAGTTATTTTGGCGCTGGAACACGTTTTACCTTAAACGAAAAATTTACACTTTTACCTTATATATTGTTGCGTTTCCCTCCAAAAGGTCCAATTTCGATGGATGTGAATGCAATTCTTTCCTACAAAAACAAAATAGATATCGGTTTAGGATTGCGCAATACAGATGCGGTCAACCTTTTACTGCAATATAAATTCGACGAAAAATTTTCTATCGCTTATTCCATGGAGTACATTCTTTCTGATTTAGCGAATAGCACGCATTTTAGTCATGAATTTTCATTGATGTTTGGTTCTTGTAAATCTAGGAACAGCAATACAACAGTTTGCCCTTTGTTTTAAAAGTTTTGCAAGCCTCTATCTAATTTTGAAATAAAAGATAAGGCTTTCACCAACTTTTTACTATCTTTGCACGTTTTAAAAATACGTGAAGAATAAAGCAAAATACATCTTACAAAAAACAATGGGTTTCTCGTCCTATTTGTTTGTATTTGCGATTTTTAAAATCAAAACCTTACGTTCAGATAAAAAAGAAAAGGATTTTTTTCACTTTTTGAATTTAATTCCAAAGTCACAAGAGGGTATTATTTTAGACATTGGTGCCAATTTGGGTATTATGACGTATCATTTGTCAAAAAGCTTTCCAGAGACGACAATTCATGCTTTTGAGCCTATTCCACACAACGTCAATATTCTCAAAAAGATTATCACAAAATACCATTTGTTGAATGTCAAATTGCATGATTTTGCCTTGGGTTTGACACAAGAGAAAATCAAGATGGTTTTGCCTACACAAAATAAGGTGATGTTTCAAGGTTTAAGTCATGTGAAACACGACAGCATTACCGAAATGAACGAAGGGATTGAGTTTGAGGTTGACATGAATTTCCTAGACAATTTGTATCCAAATGAAACCATCAAGGCAATAAAAATTGATGTCGAAAATTTCGAATACTTCGTATTAAAAGGTGGAGAAAATTTAATTCAACAAAACAAACCTATTATTTATGCTGAATTGTGGGAAAATGAAAATCGTGTAAACTGCTTTTCATTTCTTTCAGAATTGGGTTATCAAACCTACATCAGCTTAAATTACGATTTGGTGCTTTTTAATCCAGCACAACACAAAAAACAAAATTTCATATTTATTGCTAACTGACTTTTCTCAGAAAAGCATTCATTCCCTGTATCATTATGGTAAATCTAGAACAGATAAAAGAAGTTAATAAACGTATAGAAGCAATTTCAGTTTACTTGAAAATTCCACAAAAACGCGTTGAATTGCAAGAAGGTGAATTGAAAACACAAGATCCAGGTTTTTGGGACGATCCAAAAAAAGCTGAAGCACAGATGAAAACGATTCGTGGAATCAAATTTTGGATTGAAACTTACGATAAAATCAAAAATGCTTCTGAAGATATTGAAGTATTGTTGGATTTCGTGAAGGAAGGAATGTCCGACGAATCCGAACTAGACGAAGCTTTTCAAAATCTACTCAACGAAGTAGAAGCTTTAGAGTTGAAAAATATGCTTTCAGGCGAAGAAGACCAATTGAGTGCTGTATTACAAATTACTTCAGGCGCCGGTGGAACAGAAAGCTGCGATTGGGCTTCCATGTTGATGCGTATGTACATGATGTGGGGACAAAAAAACGGCTACAAACTAAAGGAGTTGAATTACCAGGAAGGTGATGTTGCAGGAATCAAAACGGTGACAATCGAGTTTGAAGGTGATTTTGCATTTGGCTATTTGAAAGGTGAAAATGGCGTTCATCGTTTGGTGCGTATTTCTCCTTTTGACTCGAATGCCAAACGTCATACTTCTTTCGTGTCGGTTTACGTTTATCCTTTAGTGGATGACACCATTGAAATCAATATTAATCCTGCAGACATCAGTTTTGAAACTTTCCGTTCGGGTGGTGCAGGTGGACAAAACGTAAATAAAGTTGAAACGGCTGTGCGTTTGCGTCACGCGCCATCTGGCATCATTATTGAAAACTCAGAATCACGTTCTCAATTAGGAAACAAAGAAAAAGCAATTCAATTACTGAAATCTCAATTGTATGAATTGGAATTGCGTGCTCGTATGGAAAAAAGAAACGAAATTGAAGCTGGAAAAAAGAAAATTGAGTGGGGTTCACAAATACGAAATTATGTGATGCAGCCATACAAATTGGTCAAAGACGTTAGAACAGGATATGAAACAAGTAATGTTGAAGCTGTTATGGACGGAGAGATTACTGAATTCTTGAAAGCATATTTGATGACTTATGGAAGTTGATTCCTTAAAATAAATTCATAAAAAAACCGCAGAAATTAAATTTAATCTGCGGTTTTTTATTTTATGCTTAATTATTTTCTTACTCTACAGTAACAGATTTAGCTAAATTTCTTGGCTGATCTACGTTACAACCTCTCATTACCGCAATGTGATATGAAATCAATTGCAATGGAACTGTAGCCAATAATGGAACTAAATTCTCGTCTGTATCTGGAATTTCAATCACATGGTCTGCTAATTCTTTTACTTGCTCGTCACCTTCTGTTACGATTGCAATGATTTTTCCTTTTCTTGCTTTAACTTCTTGAATGTTAGAAACAACTTTTTCATATGAATTACCTTTGGTAGCAATTACGAAAACAGGCATTTCTTCATCTATCAAGGCGATAGGTCCGTGTTTCATCTCAGCAGCCGGATAACCTTCTGCGTGGATATATGAAATTTCTTTCAATTTCAAAGCACCTTCTAAAGCAACAGGGAAAGAACTTCCACGACCTAAATACAAGGCATTTTGACAGTCTTTATACACTTCAGAAATTTCTCTGATTTTTGCATCACTTTCTAAAATTTTCTTAACTTTTTCTGGAATAGCTTCCAAATCAGATAAAATTGTATGGAATCTAGATTCGCTAATTGTTCCTTTTTTGTGAGCCAAACGTAAAGCCATCAAAGTTAAAATCGTAACTTGTGCTGTAAATGCTTTTGTTGAAGCTACACCAATTTCTGGACCTGCATGTGTGTAGGAACCAGCATCAGTAACTCTTGAAATAGAAGAACCAACAACATTACAAATACCTAAAATAGTTGCACCTTTCTGTTTGGCTAATTCTAATGCAGCTAAAGTATCAGCAGTTTCTCCTGATTGCGACACCGCAATAACAATATCATTTTCGTTGATGATTGGATTTCTATAACGGAATTCACTCGCATACTCAACTTCAACATTGATACGAGCTAAATCTTCAATCAAATATTCTCCCACCTGACAAGCATGCCAAGAGGTTCCACAAGCAACCATTACGATTCTATTCGCATTGATCAATTTTTGCTCATATTCCTTGATTCCACCTAGAGAAACCCATCCTTCTTCAGCATTCAAACGCCCTCTAAAGCAGTCGTGAATTGAACGCGGTTGTTCAAAAATTTCTTTCAACATGAAGTGTTCGAAACCACCCTTTTCAAGTGCTTCTAGCTTCATTTCTAGTTGTTGAATGTATGGTGTTTTTTCTTGATTAGATAAGTGAAGAATTCTCAATCCTTCATTTAAATCAACTACTGCGATTTCCTCGTCATTCAAATAAACAACTTGTTTCGTATATTCAACAATTGGAGTAGCATCAGATGCTAAGAAGAACTCATTGTCTTCACCAATACCTACAACCAATGGACTACTTTTTCGAGCGGCAACCAATTGATTTGGGTTATGTTTAGATAATACAACTATAGCATATGCGCCCGTAACCTCTAAAAGCGCATGACGAACAGCTTCGACCAAATCAATTTGCTCATTTTTCATGATATCATCAATCAAATGCACTAAAACCTCGGTATCTGTTTCACTTCTAAATTCATAACCACGAGAAATTAACTCTCTTTTTAAGATATCGTAATTTTCAATAATTCCATTATGGATTATCGCTAAATCACCATTTCCACTATAATGTGGGTGAGAATTAACATCGTTCGGTAAACCGTGAGTTGCCCAACGTGTATGACCAATTCCCAAATGACCTTTAATATTTTTGTCAGCTGCAAACTCTTCCAAATTTGCAACTTTACCTTGCTTTTTGTAAATATTCAAAGATCCGTTATCTAATAATGCAATTCCTGCACTATCGTAACCTCGATATTCTAATCTTTTTAATCCTTTAACGATAATTGGATAGGCTTCTTTTTTACCTATATATGCTACAATTCCACACATAAGATTTATACTTTTTAATTAATAAGTTGTGTAAACAATTTTTAGTTTTGGTTGCTTTTTGTTTGAGGAGTTTGAACCATTAAAAACAATCCTTTCAGCTGAAGTTATCATTCTTGATGGACTCAAATAAATACCTCTATTTTCAATATCTCCATTAACAATTCTTTGAATATAATCTCTTACATCAATAACAAAATTTTTGTTGAAATTATCGTAATCAGATGTTACACCTAAATCGTACAAATCATCATCAGTTGCACTAATTTTTGTTGCAACAGATATTGTAGCACTTGGATGAAATACATCATAGTTATAGAAAGAAACAGGTAAATCTAACTTTGCATATTGAATAATTGCATTTTTTGGTATTTTATCAATGGTTGTAAAAACTACGTGAGCACGAGACTTATTAGCTTGAACATAAAATTCGTTTTGTCCAAATGCCGAGTTATCAATTACATTTTGCACAGAAGTAGAATTATTTATCGTAATGTGATTAAAATCTGCACATTCGTCATTAATCAACAAATCAAATTCCTTTTGCACACCATCTTGTGTATAATACAAGGTTAATTTTGATAGTGGATCATTAAGGTTAAAATAAAAGATTCCTCCCTTTCCACTTACCTGATTAACATTATTTACCTTGATATTTAATCCTTTAAAATAAGCTAAGAAATTTTCGTTTGACTCAAACTTACTTGGATTTAGCGCAGTTTCTTCAATCATTGCCCTTGCAAAAGCAGTATCTAGATGCAAACGCAATTGTGGATCCACAGTGGTCCCATCAATAATAGTTGCTTTCGCAGGATCTGGTGTAATTAAGCCTTTACCTGCTTGCACCAAATTTCCACCCTTAGTAGCTTTACTTTGGAATGAATAATAAGTTGAATCTAAATAAATATCATCCGAAATTTCATAAACTTCAAATGTTTGTGGATCTAGATTCCCATAATAGCCTTTATATTCTAATCCCAAAACGAATGAATCTATTTTGATGGCAGAACCGCTGAAATCTGGACTTAAACCAGCCAATTGAAATTGAGTATAAATTTCAGATTCAAAACTTCCAGTAATTGGATCATTATATGAACCTAATAAGGCTGTAGATAAATTGTCAGATATAAGAGAATCTTCTACATACATTGAAGTTTCTAAACTAAAAGTATCTATTGCCTGAGATGCTAAAAAAGCATCACTTTCAAGTCCATCCTTACCTAAAGTTGTATCTTCCTTTTTACAAGATAAAAAAGTCGCCGATAAGCAAATAAATAAGCTAAATATTTTTATGTTTTTCAAAGAAAAAAGTTTTAAAAATTATGCCAATACTTCCTCTTCGATAACCTTATCAAAAAATTCAGACATCACTTTTGTTTGATATTCTTCCGCAACATATGGTTGCTTCAAACAAGATGCGCTATCAAAAACCTCCATCATTTCCGGACTAATATTTTCACTTCCCATCGCAATACCATCAGAATATTTAATTACCGTTTTCATTACGTTTAAATAGGAAGAATCTGCTAATTCCGTTTGAATTTTTTTATCGAAGCCCTCAAATTTAAGTTTTTCAGCAAAACGTTGGTCCCAATTATTGTTAATTTCCTCATCATATAAGCTTATAACAATTTTCGAATCGGAAAAATGTGGGTCTTTATGATACATTTTTTTGATGTATAAAGGCATCAAGGAAGCCATCCAACCATGACAATAAACGATGTCAGGTTTCCATCCTAATTTTTTTACTGTTTCCAATACTCCTCTACAGAAAAACATGGAACGTTCATCATTATCTGAATAATATTTTCCCTCATCATCAACTAGGGTATTTTTTCTATCGTAGAATTCTTCATTGTCGATAAAATACACTTGTAAACGTGCTGCAGGTATAGAAGCAACTTTTATTAACAATGGATGATCTTTATCATCAATAATGATATTCATTCCCGACAAACGAATAACTTCGTGTAATTGATGTCTTCTTTCATTGATACAACCAAACTTAGGAGTGAAAACACGTATATCTTTTCCTGCTTCTTGAATACTTTGTGGTAATCGTCTTGTCAAGTTTGATATATCAGATTTTTGAACAAAAGGAGCGATTTCCTGCGAAACAAAAAGAATCTTTTTCTTATCCATAGAAGTTATGATTGTTTTAATAAGTCACAAAATTAAAAAAAAATAACGAGTTTTCCAAAAAAGAATTTAGATTTGTCACCTTTATTAATCGAAGAAAGGCTATATTTTGAAGATATTTACAAAAAGTGCTGAATTATCGGCTCACATTTCCACCTTAAAATCAGACGCTAAAAAAATTGGCTTTGTTCCAACCATGGGTGCGCTTCATGCCGGACATGTTTCCCTGGTTGAACGATCCAAAATGGAATGCGATTTTACAATTGTTAGCATCTTCGTAAACCCAACACAGTTCAACAATCCTGCTGATTTTGAAAAATATCCTATCAGAACAGAAGACGACTTAACATTGTTAACAGATCTGCATGTTGATTTTGTATTTTTACCCAATAAAGAAGAAATTTATACGGAAAATTTCAAAATTCCTAATTTCAGTATTGGAGAATTAAATAACATTATGGAAGGGAAATTTCGTCCCGGTCATTTTGAAGGTGTAATGCAAGTTGTTTACCGTTTTTTTGAAATTATTCAACCAACTAAAGCATATTTTGGATTAAAAGATTTTCAGCAAGTTGCTGTGATTCAAAAAATGACACAGGTTTTAAATTTAGAAGTTGAAATTATTCCATGCGTAACCGTTAGAGAACAAGATGGCTTAGCATTAAGCAGCAGGAATTTAAGATTAAGTGAAGGTCAAAGATTTGAAGCACTATTTATTTACCAATCCCTAATTCTTGCGGAAAATTTATCACAGAAACTTACTCCAAAAGAGGTAAAAAATCAGATCGAACAATTGTATTTGGAAAGCACCTTAAAGTTGGAATATGTTGAAATAATTGATTCTAAAACATTTGAAATATTGAACGAAAAGTGGTCGGAAGAATCAATTGTTTGCATCGTTGCATACGTTGGAGAAATAAGACTAATTGACAACTTAGCCATTCACTTCTAAAGAAAAAACGAAATATTTCTTTTTCTTCAACAAAAAATAACTAATTTTGCCACAATTTTTTAGTTATGTTGATTCAAGTATTAAAATCCAAAATTCATCGTGTAAAGGTTACCCAAGCTGATTTAAACTATATTGGCAGTATTACTATTGATGAAACATTGATGGACGAGGCGAATTTAATCGAAGGTGAGCGCGTTCAAATTGTCAACATAAACAATGGGGAACGTTTTGAAACGTATGTGATTAAAGGAGAGAAAAAATCTGGAATGATTTGTTTGAACGGTCCAGCAGCAAGAAGAGTAGCTGTCAATGACATTATCATTATCATTGGATATGCCTTTATGGAATTTGAAGAGGCAAAAAACTTCAAACCTTCTCTTGTTTTTCCAAACGAAGAAACTAATTTATTAGATTAATTTTGAAAAAATTAATCGGAAATAGCTTAAAAATAATTCTTCCTTTTGCATTTGGTTTTTTCTTGATATGGTATTTTTTCCATTCCATGTCAGAAGAATCTCTCAACTATTTTTATAAAGCAATTGAAAAAGCTAATTATTTCTGGATAATTCTAGCTCTCCTTTTGAGTTTTATCGCCTATTTATCTCGCGCATACCGATGGAAGTATACCCTTGAAACTTTGGGTCACCAACCAAGCTTTTGGAATAGATATCATGCTATGATGATTGGATATTTAGTCAACATGACAATTCCACGAGCAGGAGAAGCCTCAAGGGCAGCTATGCTTTATCGCTCTGATAAAATCCCCTTTGCTCAAGCTTTTGGGACCATAATTGCAGAGAGAGCTGTAGATTTTTTCATGCTTATAATTGTTTCTTTAATAACAATGTTTGTGGCTTATGACGATTTTTTCGAAATTTTCAAGCAAATAAATACTAAATTTTCTGGAAACACCACTGAGAATGCACGAAATGTAAAATTTTGGATTTTAACAATTCTTATTTTAGCATTTGGTTTATTTGTTTTCGCCTTAATGGTTTTGCCAAAACTAAGAAACAAAATATCTACTTTTATTCTTAATGTCTTTAAAGGAGCTTTTTCAATTTTTAAATGTAAAAACCCATTCTTATTTTTATCTCACACTATCTTTATTTGGGTTTTATACATTGTTTATTTCGGAATTGCTTTTTTGAGTATGGAGGAAACCTCGCATTTCCCTTTAGAAGGTATTTTAATGGGTTTTATTGCAGGTGCACTAGGCATTTCTTTCACAAATGGTGGAATTGGAACTTTTCCGCTATTGGTTGGATTAGTTGTTGTTTTTTACTTGAATGATACAAATCCTAACGCTCAAGCCATAGGAAACGCACTTGGCATGCTAATATGGATTTCCCAAACATTATTATTGATTATACTAGGATTAATTTCGTTAATTTTATTACCAAAAAACTATTCTAAAGAAACTAATATTACGAAAAATGTCTAGACTTACTTTTATTCAAGAAAAAATTGTTTCAGCAGAAACAGCGATTTTGAGAAGCAATATGTGGAAAATGAATGGAAATAATATCGTTTTCACAAATGGTTGTTTTGATATTTTGCACAGAGGACATGTAACTTACCTTGCAAAAGCTGCAGAATTAGGTTCAAAATTAATTGTTGCTGTCAACACCGATGATTCAGTTAAACGTTTAAATAAGGCAACAAACCGACCTATTAATCAAGAGTTAGACAGAGCCCTTGTACTTGCAAGTTTAGGTTTTATTGATTTGATTATTTTGTTTAACGAAGATACTCCATTGGAGCTCATACAAAAAATAAATCCTGATATTTTGGTAAAAGGGGCAGATTATGATGCTGAGGAAGCAGACTCTAAATCAAAAAAATACATCGTTGGTTCCGACTTCATAAAAAAAAATGGAGGGAAAGTAACCACAGTTGCTTTGGAAGAAGGCTTTTCAACTACCTCATTGATTGCCAAAATGAAATCTTAAGCTTTTTCCTGACACAATTCTACTAATATTCCATCGGTAGATTTAGGATGTAAAAAAGCTATCAATTTATTATCTGCACCATCTTTTGGTGTTTGATGAATTAATTCAAAGCCTTCAGCCTTAAGACGTTCAATTTCAGAATAAATATCTAAGACGTCAAATGCTATATGATGAATACCTTGTCCTTTTTTTTCTAAAAACTTGGCTATCGGAGAATCTTCTTTTGTTGCTTCTAACAACTCAATTTTACTTTCCCCAATTTGCAGAAAAGCAGTTTTTACACCTTCTGATTCAACAATTTCTGTTTTATACAACTTAGTATTCAAAAGTGCTTCGTACACTTTTAAGGAGCTCTCGATACTTTTAACGGCTATCCCTAGATGTTCAATTTTATTCATTTTGGTATTGTTTAAAACAAAAAAACCACCTGCTAATGCGGATGGTTTTATATATTTATCTTTTTTCTTTTAACCTTTAAAGAACTTTTCAGTTTTATTATCAAAGTTAATAAAATAAGCACCTTTGATTAAATTTTCGCAATTAACCGAAGAACCAAATCCTTTTTTCACAATGTTTCCATATGCATCAAAAATTTCATACTTCGTTTCTACAGGTTTTCCTGCTGCTGTAAAGTTGATAACAGTTTTAACTTTAACTGGATTTTTTTCAACTACTGAAGTTGTTGAATTAAACTTCACCTCTTTAGATGTTTTCTTTGTTCCAGAATGATCTACTTGAGCAACTCTTACCGTATTTTCTCCTGAATGAGGAATAACTTGAAATTCGTATGAATTTTCATTTGTACCTCCTTTTCCTTTTCCTTGAACTTCACCAATTTCTACCCATTTATTCCAGCGATACTGTTCAATAATGAAAGGTAATTTTCCTTGCTCATTAGTAGTTTTCCAAACTAATTTACCAGAAGCATTTATAATCATTTCAGTTACCTTAAATGTACTTCTAGGCAATAATACTTCAGGATTTAAGATTTTTGGTTTGCAACCATCATTATGCTCAATCACTATAAATACAGGTTCACCAATCTCAATATTAAATAAAGAAAAATCTATTTCAAATGCGCTAGAACCAGTTCCACCAGGCATTACATCTCCATTTACAGTAACTTTTGTGGCACAAAAACCGAATCCATCACCATCTTCAGGGTTTTGAACATATAAGTTTTTTCCTTGATAACTACCTTCAATTGAAAGGGAAGTAGACCAAGCTAAACCGCTGAATACCAATAAAAAAGATGCCGTTATTAAAAATCTCATTTTACGTGTTTAAATAGTGTCTTACGCTACTAATTGGGTACAAGTTTACTACTAATTTTTTGAAATACAAATTTTTTTGAAATATTTTTTTAGTTAAAACTTAAAAATAATGGATTTATCGGCAAAATTCAGTCGTTTATTTTAAAATTTCAAACTATAATTTTATAAAAATGAAATTTTATTCGTATTATTGTAACAGATTTTACATGTTAAAGTAACATTTATGACAAAACAAATAATCGTATTTTTTTCTCTACTTATTCTTTTCGCAAGCTGCTCTGAGGACAAAAAAACTTTTGAAAACGCTGGAGGTACATTCAAAATGTGTCTTTCCGATTTTCCATCTACAAACTCACCTAATAAAGTGATGGATGTTCATTCTGCAACTGTGATGTATCAGGTAATGGAAGGATTAGTTTCCTTTAATCCAGATGACATGAAAATTCAGGGCCAAATAGCAAAATCTTGGAAAATTTCGACAGACAACTTAAGCTATGACTTTGAAGTTCGTAGTGATATTTTATTCCATGAATGTGAGGTTTTCAGTAATGAAAAAGATCGCTTATTAACAACTGAAGACATTGTTTTTACCTTTGAAAATGCTTGTGCAAAAGACAATAAGGGAAATCCAACCATTGCTTATAGTTCATTTTTTCAAGGAACTATAAAGGGAGTTGATGCATACCACGAAGGGAAATCTAAAAAAATATCAGGGATAAAAGTAAAGGATAATCATGTAATTATTGAACTTACTAAACCTGATGCCAACTTCCTATATAAATTAGCAATCATTAATTGCGCGATTGTTTCTAAAAAAGTTGTTGAATCAAAAAATGACGAGTTAATGATTGGAACTGGTCCTTTTTGTTACAAGGGATTAGAAGAAGGTGAAACATCTAAAATTACCCTAAGTAAAAATGAAGATTACTATATGACAGATGATAAGGGAAACAGTTTGCCTTATTTAGATGCTATTGAATTTATCATCCAAACTAAAAAATTAGATGAACTTGAAATGTTTGAAAAGGGCGAAACGCATTTTATTGCCTCCTTGCCAACTAGCCGCATATCTGCCATGCTTGAAGGTCGAATGAAAGATTTTAATGGAACTCCACCACTATTAATTTTACGAAATAATCCTCTTATTGCGACAAATTATTATTTCTTTAACATGAATGACCCGCGATTTAAAGACCTAAGAGTGAGACAGGCTTTTAACTATGCCATTAATCGCAATGAAATCACACAAAACGTTTTACGTGGACAGGCATATGAAGATGGGAATTACGGAATAACTCCACCAATTTCTAAAGCCTTTAATGGATTTGATTTTAAAGGTGTTAAGGCATACGCATATGATTATAACCCTGAAAAAGCGAAAGAATTAATGGCAGAGGCAGGGTTTCCAAATGGTGCAAATTTTGGTTCCGTAAATTTAAGAATAAATATAGGTGACATGAATTCTGCTGTTGCAGAGGAAATTGCTTCCCAATTAAGTCAAAATTTAGGTATTAATGTAAATATTGATGCTTCCTCTTTTGAGCAAAAAAATGAAGATGCATGCTACTCTAAAGGTGATTTGTTCCGCGCTGCTTGGTTTGCAGATTATATCAGCCCTGAATCATTTTTGATTAATTTCTATGGAAAAATTGTTCCTAAAAACGCCCAAGTTCCCTCCAAAATCAATCAAGCAAGGTATATAAATCCAAAATTTGATAAATTATACGAACAAGGTCAATTAGCAAAAAGTACAAAAGAAGCCTTGTATTATTTCTCAGAAGCAGAAAAAGAACTAATGAAAGATCCACCTTTGATGCCACTTTGGTATAATGGAGACATTCAATTAGTATATTCGAAGGTTAGAAATTTCCACGAAAATCCACTGAATTATTTTATTTTGAAAGAAGTCTATTTCAAGGAGTGGACTAAAAGCGAATGGGAAAATAGAATTAAAAACTAATTGTTAAACTTTATGAAATTTTACAGAAATCTTTTTTTAGGAATATTGCTTTTTATTTCTAATCTTATCTTTAGTCAATATACCCAAACTGTAAGAGGAAAAATATTCGATAATGAAACAAAAGCAGCTTTAATCGGAGTAAAAATCCAAGTTTTCACAAGTGATTCTGTAAAAAACCTAAGAGCCATAACGGACATTGATGGTGCTTTTGAAATTCTAAAAGTTCCAATAGGAAAACATGAATTAGTTGCCAAATTTGTCTCGTACGAAAACAAAACTGTGACGATTACGGTAGAATCTGGCAAGGAAACTATTTTGGAAATACCTATGCTTGAAACATTTGTCTTGCAAAAAGAAGTACAAATAGTTGCTCGTAAAAAAGGGGAGACAATAAATGAACTAGGAATGGTTTCAGCACAACAATTTAGTGTTGAAGAAACTAATAGATTTGCTGGTTCACGAGGTGATCCCGCTCGTATGGCTTCAAATTTCGCTGGCGTTCAAGGAGCAGATGATTCTCGAAATGACATTATTGTAAGGGGGAATTCACCACTTGGAATTGTTTACAAAGTTGAAGGTATTGATATTCCAAACCCTAATCACTTTGCAATATCGGGAAGTGCTGGTGGACCGGTTTCCATTTTAAACAATAAGATTTTAGGCAATTCAGATTTTTTTATGAGTGCTTTTCCTGCTGAATATGGAAATAGTTTATCAGGAGTTTTTGATTTGAAATTAAGAAATGGCAACACCAAAAATCATGAGTTCACGGGTCAATTTGGTTTTCTAGGAACAGAATTTTTAGCAGAAGGACCTCTTTCTAAATCAGGAAAATCTAGTTATTTGATAATGGGTAGATATTCTACTTTGAGCTTGTTTAGTACATTAGGAATAAAAATCGGAACAGATGCCGTGCCTAGTTACGGTGATATTGCCTACAAATTCAATTGGAGACTCAAAAAAGGTGGAAATCTTTCATTTTTTGGAATGGGAGGAAAAAGTAAAATCGAAATTAAAATTTCCGAACAAAAGGAATATTCCACAGAGTTGTATGGTGAAGGAGACAGAGATCAATATTTTGGAACATCGATGGGTGTAACTGGATTAATCTATAAAAAAACATTGAATGAAAAAACCTTCTTGACCTCCACATTGGCTTACAGTATAGAAGAGCAACACGCGAATCATGATTATTTAAATCGTCATATTGATACCGTTTTATCAAATGGAGTGGAACGTTATGAAATCGTTTTAGATTCACTTTATCCACTAATGGGATATCAATTTAAAACGAGTAGAATTACCAATTACACAGGAATAAATCATAAATTTAACACACAACACCTCATCAAATTTGGATTAAATACAGAGTATCAAATGATGAATATGTTAGATTCTGCTTTGATAAACGTGAATTCTTCTATTTTTGAAACACGATGGGATTACAATGGTGGAGCCCTTCTAATTCAGCCATTTGTGCAATGGAAATATCGAATAAGTGAAAAAATGGATTTCACAGCAGGAATCCACAGTCAGTATTATTCATTAAGTAACAGCATTAGTCCGATCGAACCTCGCGTTGCTTGGAAATACAAAATGAATGGAGGAAAATCTATTTACGCTGGAGCTGGTTTGCACAGTCAAATGCAACCAATTTATACTTATTTATATCGCAAATTTGATGCAAATTCGAATCAGTATGTGTTGCACAATAAAAACATGGATTTTTCAAAAAGCATCCATACAGTGTTAGGTTTTGAAAAAATGTTTGCAAAAAATCTGCAAATTAAAACAGAAACCTATTACCAATCATTATACAACATTCCTGTTACAGTGGCTCCAAGTGCCTTCTCTCTAATAAATCAAGGAAGTGGATTTGCACGTTTTTTCCCTGATTCATTGAAAAATACAGGAACAGGTTACAATTATGGTATTGAATTAACTGTTCAGAAATTTTTTGACAAGTCATTTTTCTTTTTGTTTTCTGGTTCTCTTTACGATTCTAAATATAAAGGAAGCGATGGAATCTTAAGAAATACATCTTACAACGGAACATATACTTTTAATATTTTAGCTGGTAAAGAATTTAAAATCAATGATAAACAAAGTATTTCTATTGGTATAAAAACTACCTATGCTGGAGGACGACGATATGGATATGTTGATACTGCTGCTTCAAACCAATTGAAAGAATTGATATTTGTTGATTCAGCTTTAAATGAAAGACAATTTAGAGATTATTTCCGTTTTGATTTAAAAGTAAATTGGAAATATAATGCAAGAAATATGACGCATGAAATTGGTTTAGATTTAGTAAATTTATTTAACACTAAAAATTTACTTGGATTAGCTTATGCCCCAAATTTGGCAAACCCAAGTGCAGAACCAATTGCTGAGAAGCAACAACTTGGTTTTTTACCGCTATTCTATTACAAAATTGACTTTAAATTCAAGAAAAAAGAATAATTCTCTTGGGATAATTTCACTAACTTTGCAACATGAGTAAAAATGTTGGTTTAATTATTTTAGATGGTTGGGGAATCGGTGATAAGAGTAAATCCGATGCAATTTTTAACGCAAATACACCTTACATGGATTATTTGCTTGAAACATACCCAAATGCAACTTTAAAAACTTCAGGAGAAGATGTTGGTTTACCTGATGGTCAGATGGGAAATTCTGAAGTCGGCCACTTAAATATTGGTGCTGGACGAATTGTATATCAGGAATTAACACGCATCAATAAAGCTATCCGTGAGGGAGATTTTTTTACGAACGAAGTTTTAAGAGAAGCTTTTCAGAAAGCAAAAGAAAACAAAAAAGCGATACATTTTATTGGATTAGTTTCTAAAGGCGGTGTGCATTCTTCTCAAGAACATGTGTACGCTTTATGTAAAATGGCTAAGGATTTTGGAATTGAAAAATCATACATTCATGCTTTCACAGATGGCCGTGATTGTGATCCGAAAAGCGGTTTAGCTTTCATGCAGGAATTACAAAAAGAAGAAAACATACATACTACAAAAGTTGCATCGATTGTTGGACGTTACTTTGCCATGGACAGAGATAACCGTTGGGAGCGCGTTAAAAAGGCTTACGATGTAATGGTGAATAACGAAGGTGAGCAATTTGCATCTGCATCAGAAGTATTTGAAAAATCATACGCAAATAATATCACAGACGAATTCATCGAACCAGCAGTAATCTGTGAAAATGGTAATCCGATTGCGAAAATTCAAAATGGAGATGTGGTGATTTCTTTCAACTTTAGAACGGATAGACCACGTGAAATTGCTATTGCTTTGACACAAAAAGATTTCCCTGAATATAATTTGCACAAATTGGACTTGGAATTTTACACCATGACCAATTACGATTCCACTTTTGAAAACGTACATGTGATTTTTGATAAGGATAATTTGTCAAATACTTTAGGTGAGGTTCTCGCAAAATTGAATAAATCACAAGTTCGCATTGCAGAAACAGAGAAATATCCCCACGTAACTTTTTTCTTTAGTGGCGGACGAGAAACTCCTTTTCAAAACGAAAGCCGTATTTTGGTAAACTCTCCAAAAGTTGCAACCTATGATTTACAACCAGAAATGAGTGCGCCTGAAGTAAAAGAGAAAATCATCGAACATATCCAATCTAAGAAACCAAATTTCTTTTGTTTAAACTTCGCAAATCCAGATATGGTTGGACACACTGGTGTTTATTCGGCAATTGTAAAAGCAGTTGAAACCATTGATTCTTGCCTGAAAGAAGTAGCAGAAGCAGCCATAAAATTAGATTATGAATTAATTGTGATTGCTGACCACGGAAATGCTGATTTCGCTGTAAATCCTGATGGAAGTCCAAACACAGCGCACAGTCTAAATCCCGTTCCATTTGTCTTGATTACTAAAGATGATGTGAAATTACAACATGGTATTTTAGCTGATGTCGCTCCAACAATTTTGGACCGTATGCGTTTGGCAGCACCAATTGAAATGACAGGAAGAAGTTTGGTGGGAATAAATTAAACCAAAAAATGTCAATCTTTGAAATTAACGAATCTTGGAAAAAAATCTTAAAGGAAGAGTTTGAGAAAGCATATTTTCAAAACTTAGAATCCTTTTTACAAGAAGAAAAAGAGAATTTTACAATATATCCCAAGGAGGAATTAATTTTTAGTGCTTTTAACCGAACACCTTTTGAAAGTCTAAAAGTTGTCTTGATTGGACAAGATCCTTATCATGGACCTGGGCAAGCAAATGGTTTAAGTTTTTCTGTAAACAATGGAATTCGAAAACCGCCTTCTTTAATTAACATTTTTAAAGAATTACAAACTGATTTGGGTTTACCTATTCCTGAATCTGGAAACCTCGAACCTTGGGCAGATCAAGGTGTTTTATTACTCAATGCCACTTTAACTGTTCGCGCAAGTGAGGCAGGTTCACATCAAAAAAAAGGTTGGGAAAATTTTACAGATAAAGTCATTCAAAAGATTTCCGAAGAAAAAGAAAATGTGGTTTTTTTGTTGTGGGGGAATTTTGCACAGGGAAAAGCCGAATTGATTGATGCCAACAAACATCTGATCTTAAAAGCAGCTCACCCTTCTCCCCTAGCCCGTGGCGCATTTTTTGGAAGCAAGCCTTTTTCACAAACCAATACTTTTTTGAAAGCAAAAGGATTGGGAGAAATTGATTGGAAGCTTTAAAAAAAGAAGAAAAATTCTATTCAAAAATATCAAAAGGAATTTCTTTCGCTTGCATTCTGACAAAATCTTCATCAACACTATCCGTTTCTGGAATACGGTGCACTAAATTGATTGGAAATCGTTGCAAAATAATTGATTCAGTCGCTGGATTTTCATCACCAACAAAAATTAAGGCTTTAACTTCAATTTCTCGTTGTTTTAAAATTTCTAAACTCATCAAAGTATGATTAATACTTCCCAAGTAATGACGTGAAACCAAAACTACTGGTATTTTCCACGATTCCAAAACATCCACATACAACAGTCCTTTTTCATTTAAAGGAACCATCAATCCACCAGCACCTTCAATAATTAAATTTGCCGTAGTTTCTGGAAAATTTAAATCTTCTTGTAAGATTTCAATTCCATCTAGTTGCGCTGCCAAATGTGGAGAGGCTGGTGTATTTAGACGATACTTTTCATCAAAAATTGGAGCTTCACAATTACTCAAATCTTTGACCTTCATCGTGTCAGAATAATCCAAATCACCCGCTTGTACTGGTTTCCAATAAGCGGCATTAGTCGCTTTACGTAGAATTGCACTAACAATTGTTTTTCCAACATTTGTTCCAATCCCTGTGATGAAGATTTTTTGTGACATATATTTATTTTTGTCTACAAAATTAATGTTAAATTTAATACGAACTTTAGTTTAATTACACTGTTTAATGATTAACTTAGCACTAAATTAATAAGACACCATGCTCAATTTCGAAATTCAAAATCCAACACAAATCATTTTTGGCAAAGACCAACTTGAAAAACTTACAAGCTACATTCATAAATTTTATTCAGGTAAAAAAATTCTTATCGCTTACGGTGGCGGAAGTATTGAAAAAACTGGTTTAATGGCGCAAATTGAATCGCATTTGCAAGACTTTCATATCTGCAAATTTAAAGGAATTGAAGCCAATCCAGAATTTACAACTTTGATGAAAGCAGTTGAAATGATTCGTTCTGAAGAAATTGGTTTTATTTTAGCTGTTGGAGGTGGCTCCGTAATTGATGGGGTGAAATTCATTTCTGGTGCTGTAAACTACAAACAAGATCCTTGGGATGTTTTGTTGCGCAAGGAAGGCTGTGTTTTTGATTCAGCTGTGCCATTTGGAGCGGTATTAACTTTGCCAGCAACAGGTTCGGAAGCCAATAGCGGAGCTGTAATTAGCAGAAGTGAGTTAAAATTGAAAATGACCATGGGCGGACCGTTGTTTTTTCCTAAATTTTCTTTTTTGGATCCAACAGTTGTGGCTACTTTGCCTCAAAAACAAATCGCAAATGGAATTACGGATGCCTTCATGCACACCTTGGAACAATATTTAACTTACCCAACAGACAATTTGTTGCAGGAACGGGAGGCGGAAGCAATTTTGTCAACCTTAATCGAAATTGCACCTCATGTAATGAAAGAACCAACAAACTACAAATATGCTTCGAATTTGATGTGGTGCGCAACGCATGCGTTGAATGGAAATTTACGTTGTGGTGTTCCAACCGACTGGGCAACTCATATGATTGGTCACGAATTGACTGCGCTTTTCGGAATAGATCATGCCAGAACTTTAGCAATCATTGCTCCCCGATTATACGAAGTAAAATTCAATAACAAACAAGAAAAATTGACACAATATGGACGCCGTGTTTGGAATTTGCAAGGAGATGATATCAGTGTGGCAAAACAAGCTATTGGTAAAACGGAAGAATTTTTCAACAGTCTTGGAATTGAAACAACTATTTCTGCCTATACGAATGAGGTAGATGATGTTCACTCCATTATTCGCAAGCGGTTTGAAGAACGAGGTTGGAACAATACTGGTGAAAGACAAGATTTAAGCTACGTGGAAATTGAAGAAATTGTGAAAAATGCGATTTAATGGTTTTTCATTAGTTTTTGAGAAAATTTAAGAAGTCAGTAAAACAAAATAATTTATGTATGTTTGTATTTCTTACAGAAAATCATGCAAAAATTCGTTTCATATATTGCTGAACACCTAGTCAAAAGTGAAATTCCACTTCAAAATTGGGTGATTATTCTTCCTTCTGAAAGAGCAAAACAATACATTCAAAAAGCATTGTTTGAAGAAATTAAAAAGCCGTTTTTTGCGCCAAAAATGTTGACTGTAAACAACTGGGTAGCTCAGCAATCCAAAAAAGCAGTCATCGATAAAACACATTTGTTGTTGGAGTTGTATGAGATTCATCAAGCTTATCCTTCGAGTGAAATTGACACATCTTTTGATGAATTTTTAAGTTGGGGAAGAATGTTGATGAGCGATTTTGATGAAATTGAACGCTATCTCGTGGATTCGAACTTACTCTTTCGAAATTTGAAAGACATCAAAGAAATAGAAAATTGGAGTTTTAATTCGACGGAAGAATTAACAGAAAATCAAAAGAAATACCTTGCATTCTGGGACAGACTAGGATCTTATTTCATTCAATTACAAAATAAATTAAGTGAAAAAAACACCTGCATGTTGGGTTCGGTTTATCGAAATTTAGCCGAAAATACACCAGTCTTTTTTCAAGACGAAGAAAAACACTACCTTTTTGCTGGTTTCAATGCTTTATCAAAAGCTGAAATGCAGTTGTTTAAAAATTTAATTGATGCCAAAAAAGGACATATTCTTTTTGATTCTGATAGTTATTATTTGAAAGATAATTTCCACGAAGCGGGTTATTTTATTCGAAAATTTAGAGATTTTATTCAGTCGAAAGACATGAACTTAGTTCGCAATGAACTGTTGACCAGTAGTAAAGAAATCGAAATTATTTCTTGTTCACAATTAACAGGTCAAGTGAAAGTTGCTCAAACACTTTTAAATCAAATTCCAGAGGAAGAATTCTCCGAAACGATGGTTTTGTTAGCTGATGAAAGTTTGATTATTCCTTTGTTACAAAATATTCCCAAACATGTAAAAAAAGCAAATATAACTTTGGGTTTACCCTTACGTTCAACAGCTTTGTTAACTTGGATTGAATTGATTTTTAATATTCAAGAAGGTTTTATTCGCTACAAACGCGCGAGCATCTATCACAAAGATTTACTTGCAATGTGGAATCATCCCTTTTTCAATGAAATTTTATCGGATGAAGAGCGTCAAATCGTTTATAAAAAGGAAAAAGAAATTCAAAGTAGAAATATTATTTTCCAATCGCTAAAAAATGCTCAGATTTCCGAAAAAAGTGATGCTATTTTAAAAATTTTGTTTGAACCTTGGGAAAATTCTTGGTCTCTGGCAATCAAAAATATGCGTTTGATGAATCAATTACTTTACGAAGGATTTGATCCAAATAAGGAGGAGAATAAACTGGAAAAAGCTATCATTCAGCGATTTGATGAGGTTATAATTGATTTTCAAAATTGTATTGATGAATCTTTTCCCGAAATGTCGTTGAGAAGTTTCAAAACGCTTTTTAATCAAGAATGGACAACAGAAAACATTGCTTATTATGGAAATCCAATTGATGGAGTGCAAGTTATGGGTCTGTTGGAAACACGTTTGCTCGATTTCAAAAATATCATTGTTTTAGGTTTAAATGAAGGGAAAATGCCTCCCTCAAATGCCATAAACTCCTTGATCCCAATGGATTTAAGAAAATTTGTTGGATTACCTACAGTTCGCGACAAACAAGGCTTATTTGCGCACCACTTTTACCGTTTGTTACACGGAGCTGAAAAAGTTTACATTACATATCATAATGGTGTTGATTCGATTGCCTTTGCAGAAAAAAGTCGTTTTGTGGCTCAGATCGAAATGGAATTGGCAAAATCTAATCCAAATATCAAAATAACGAAGAGAGATTATACAATTCTGCAAGAAAACAAGGAATCAACTGATAAGAAAATAGTTAAAACTCCTGAAATTATCGAACAACTAGATTTCCTGTTTGCAAATGGACTTTCGCCCTCAATGGTTAAAAAATATTTTACGTGCCCACTAGATTTTTATTTCCAATACGTATTGAAGTTTGGTGAAGAGAAAAAAGTAGAAGAAGAATTGGAAAGCAACACTTTTGGAACTCTAATTCATACAGTTCTAGAGAATTTATATCAAAAATTTAATGAAGAAAAAGCAGGTAAATCGGCACCAAATCTAACAGAAAAAGATATTGATTTCATGCTAAAATCCTTTGAACCATTACTTTTCGAAGAATTCAAAACATACTTTAATGGAGATGCCCAAGCTTTTTTAACAGGAAAGAATTTCTTGAGTTATTCCATGTCTATTGAAATGTGTAAACAGTTTTTACTTTCAGAAAAACAATTTTTTCAAAAAAACCCTTTGGCAGTTATTCGCATCAAAGCGCTAGAAATGGCTGTTGATACAACTTTGGAACTAGATCTTTTTGGCGAAAAAAAATCAATAAAACTGAAGGGATTCATTGATCGTGTAGATGAAATTGACGGACAAATTAGAATTTTAGATTACAAAACTGGTAAGGTTGATATAAAAGATGTTGCTAATGCAATGCCAAATTTTCAAGGAACAGAATTAGAATATTTACTAAAATCTACTGAAAAAACGAAACACTTTTTTCAATTGATGACATACTTATTTTTATTTTATCAAAAAACAGGCACAGTGGCCAATCAAAACGGAATAATTTCAATGGTCAATTTTAAACAAAACCCATTTTTGATGACCGCAAAAGAGATTTCAAATGAAGATTTGATAAAATTTTACCCTCAAATGTTACAACAAATTTTAGAAGACATTTACAATTCGTCGACCTTTTTTGAACACAATGCGAAATCAAAATTTTGTGATTACTGTTAAATAATATAAAATAATGCTTATTTTTTTGGACATTTACAACCATTAGATTAAATTTACATCTAATAAACATTATGAAAAGTCTTTTGTTATTTTTACTTATTGTTATTTCATTATCTTGCAGTAAATACAAGTTAAGTCAACCATGTACCTTACAGTTTCAAAGTGATTATATTTCCACTTCAAATCCAATTGACGAAAATTATTCTGGAAGCTTAAATGTTACAAGCATAACCTTTAGCGGAGAAAGGGAAAAAGGTGACGCAGTTGAAATAAAAAAAGTTCTAGAGACCAAATCAATGGAAATTGGAAAAGGAATTGCTTTCGATACTCCAATTGATATTCCAGTTGGAATTTATACTAATTATAACGTAAAGATTAGATTATCAGATTACAATTCAATTCGCATAGAAAAAAATATTACTAACGGCATAAACAAACCCATTCTGATTGAAATCAATGAAGGCCTAGAATTAATTTTCCTTGCAAGCGAAAAATCTCCGGAATTAAAGAAAAAAGAAATGTATACAGCAAATTTAATTTGGAACTTGAATCAACTTTTTGCTGGTTTGTCTAATCAAAGTATTAATAATTCACCTACTGTTTTAATTAATGGAATTGAAACAGTTGTTATAAGTGCAAGTTCAAATGCTGATAAGCTTGATAAAATTAAAACAAATTTAAGTAACGCTATTCAATTAAAAATAGAATAATTTGGTTGATAATGAGTTAAACGATATCATTAATGGTTGCTCCAATTGGAATAAAGAGAGCCAGGAAAAGTTATATCGTTTATTTTCAAAGCCTCTATACAAAACTTGCTGTTTATATGCGAAAAATGAAGATGAGGCTGCCGATTTATTGCACGATACCTTTATTCATGTTTTCAAAAACATTCAACAATTTAATTTTCAAGGATCTTTCGAAGGGTGGATAAAAAAAGTATGTGTAAACTTATGTTTGCAAGAAATTAGAATACAAAATAAAATCAAAGAGGTTTCACTCGAGGCAGGTTTGCATGAAATAATAGAGGCGGAGGATAATTCTGGAGAAATAGAAATTCAGAATGAGAGTGTTTTTTCAAAAGTACTTGAGGAAATCAATAAACTTCCAGCAAAAGCTGCATTAGTAATCAAATTATATATTTTTGAAGGCTGGTCTCATGCCCAAATTGCGGAAGAATTAGATATTTCCATTGGTACTTCAAAATCTCAATTGAATTACGCTAGAAAACTCATTAAAGAACGCTGCTATGCAAAATGAGTCTAACGATATAAATGATTTTTTATCTGAAAAAATGAGAGAATCTTTTTCAGCATGGAATCCTTCGTTTGATCACGAAACTAATTGGCGTGAACTGTCAAAATCTATTGACACAGAAATAAGTTTGAATCAACTAAAAAATGATATTGCTAAGAGCGAAATTGAAGTTCCTGAAGCAATTTGGTTCAATTTAAACAACTCTTTGGAAAAAGATTTTGTAGATGAAAAATTAAAATTAGACTATACACATTGGAATCCAAGTCCCACAGAATCTACATTTGAGGAAATACAGGAAAGTATACAATTAGAAAAAGTTTGGAGTAAATTGAATCAAAGTTTGAATCAAGAAGAAATAAAACAAACGATTTCAATTTCAAAAGTGCTAATTTTAATAAGTATTCTTTTCATTAGTTATTTTACAAACGATCATTTTTTCTTGAATAAAAAGAACAAAATTCAACTGGTAAATAAGCAAGGAATTCCAACTATTTTAAAAGTTAACAATCAAAAAGAGAATACTGAAGTAAATAATGTACCTCAATCTAATCCAAAGCAAATTGCGTTTACTAGAAGTCAAGAGGAAAACAATTTTCTTGCAATAAAGGAGGCAATTAAAATTAATGATTCAAAAAATCACATCCATAATGCTCTTGAAACAGAAAATAACCAGGCACAAATATTAAATCCAATAAAAACATTACCTGTATTCCAAAATCCTATTTTTAATATTGAAGAAAAAGCAATTTTGAATTTATCAGAAAATAACCCTAGGAACAAAGGGAATATCGGAATTAATTATTTTACTACTATAAATCTCATTCAAAATAATTCTATTAAAAATTTAACCACGAATGTTGCTGGTTTAGGATACGAATTTGGTTTGTTTTTTAGACATAAAATAAAAAACTTAACGCAAGAATATTGTGTAAACTATAATCTATTTAATCAAACTGAAAACACCTTTGATAATGGTACTTTTACACGGAGTAAATACACTATTTCTGGCATTAAAATAAATACATTTACTGCGATTCCATTACTTTCAAAATTTAATTTAGGTGGAGGATTAAGTACTTTTTTACCCATCCAAGCCATTAAAGAGCGAGAAAATACCATTGTAGATTTACCAAAAATAAATGCCGTAAATTTTGGATTAAATGTAGGTTTAGACTACAATTTAGGTATATTGAAAGCAAATAAAATAAAGTTCTGCTTCAAGTACGAAACTATTTTTTCATTAAACAATACAACATCAAATTTTAAACTTTTCCAAAATTATAATTTGGGTTTAAAATATAATTTTTAAATTTTTTCCAACCTTTTTTATTTTTGATCATCTAATGATTATAAAGTCTTTTGATTTTATAAGAAATTGATGAATTTAAAATTTTCTCTGGGTAGTAGTAGAGAAAAAGGGGGAACTTCGGATTTTATATTCGAGTTCCCCTTCTTTTTTAAGTGATCTTGCGCTTTTGATTCTTAATTCAATTACTTATCTTTGCACCCTCACCGCGTTCATAGCAACGCAGTTAATTTTTAAAGAATGTACAGAACTCACACAAATGGCGAATTACGCACATCGGATATTGGAAAACAAGTAACACTCTCAGGCTGGATGCAGCGCTCAAGAGATTTGGGTGGAATGACTTTTATCGATTTGCGCGATCGCTATGGTGTAACACAGTTGGCATTTAATTTGGAAGAAAATACAGATTTGTGTATGCAAGCGCGTAAATTGGGACGTGAATTTGTGATTCAAGTGGAAGGAACTGTCATTGAACGTTCTTCAAAAAATAAAAATATGCCAACTGGAGACATTGAAATCAAAGTTGAAAAATTATCTGTGTTAAATGCAGCTAAAACTCCACCTTTCACGATTGAAGATGAAACGGATGGTGGTGAAGAAATCAGAGCGCAATACCGTTATTTGGATTTAAGAAGAAATCCAGTACAAGAAAAATTGCGTCTGAGAAATAAAGTGGCTCTAGAAACTCGTAAATATTTGGATAGTTTAGATTTTTTAGATGTTGAAACACCTTATTTGATCAAATCTACACCTGAAGGAGCAAGAGATTTCGTTGTTCCAAGCCGCATGAATGAAGGGGAATTTTACGCTTTACCTCAATCACCTCAAACCTTTAAACAATTGTTGATGGTTTCTGGATTTGACCGTTATTACCAAATCGTAAAATGTTTCCGTGACGAAGATTTACGTGCAGATAGACAACCAGAGTTTACACAAATTGACTGTGAAATGGCTTTCGTTGAACAAGAAGATATTTTACAAACTTTTGAAGGACTGATTAAACATTTATTCAAAACGGTTCGTGGAATTGAATTTGAAGGAGCATTTCCAAGAATGGATTACGCTGAAGCGATGGCAAAATATGGTTCAGACAAGCCAGACATTCGTTTCGGAATGGAATTCGTTGATTTAACTGAAATTGTAAAAGGAAAAGATTTCCCTGTTTTTGATAATGCTGAAACAATTTTAGCAATTAATGCAGAGCAGACAAATTCTTATACTAGAAAGCAAATTGATGCTTTAACAGATTTTGTTAAGCGTCCACAAATTGGAGCAACTGGCTTAATTTATTTGCGTTGCAACGAAGATGGTACTTTGAAAAGTTCTGTAGATAAATTCTATTCAGAAGAAGAGTTGAAAAAATGGGCTGAAAAGACAAACGCTAAACCTGGAGATTTAATTTTCTTGTTATGCGGTGATTTGGATAAAGTCAGAAAACAAATGAATGAATTGCGTTTGCACCTTGGAAACGAGTTAGGTTTGCGTAATCCAAATGATTTTAAGCCTTTGTGGGTATTAGATTTCCCATTATTAGAATGGGACGAAGAAAACGGAAGATACCACGCGATGCACCATCCATTTACTTCTCCAAAACCAGAAGATTTTCATTTAATTGGAACAGATCCTGGAAAAGTTCGTGCAAATGCTTACGATTTAGCGATGAATGGTGTAGAATTAGGTGGAGGTTCGATTCGTATTCATGACAGAGATTTACAGTCTCAAATGTTTGACTTACTAGGATTTACTAAAGAAGAAGCTCAAAATCAATTTGGATTCTTGATGAATGCTTTTGAATATGGAGCGCCACCACACGGAGGTTTAGCTTTTGGGTTAGATCGATTGGTTGCAACGATGGGAGGTTCTGACTCAATAAGAGATTACATTGCCTTCCCAAAAAACAATCGTGGTCGTGATGTGATGATTGACGCGCCTTCTTTGCTAAGCGAAGAGCAATTGAAAGAGTTGAATATTAAATTGAGATAAAAAATAATTTCAAACTGAGTTATTCGTATTTTTGTATAAAATATTTCATATGAAGTTTTTCATTTTATTATCTATCAGCTTACTTGCTTCTTGTGCAATGTTTAAAAGCAAAAACTCAAAGTATCAAGTAAGCGGTAAAATCGAAATTCACAAACCTTATTGTGGAGGTGCAAAACCAACTCCTGAAATTGCCAAAGGAGAATTTGAGCCTTATGCTAATGCAACTTTTTATGTGAAAACGCAGATGAATAATGACAAAAAATTGGAGACAGTTTTAAAATTCAAAACGGATTCTAAAGGTAATTATAAATTCAAAATCAAAAAAGGAACATATGTAGTTGTGCACGAAGACAAAATGTTAAGTTTTGAGCAATATAAAGAAAAATACAGCAAACCAGTTGACCAACTATTGGAATATGTTGGAGATAAGGAAGCAAAAGAACATTACGAACGTTTAGATTTTAGTATAGATGTTCAGGGGAAAAAGGACTTTTCATATACCTACCAAACAAAATGTTTTTGTGGAATGAATCCCTTAATGAAATATATCGGACCAAAGCCAATGTAAGAATTCAATCATAGATTAATAATAAAAAAACAATATCAAAGTTTAATTTAAAATTCAAAAATATGTATCCAGAAAGTTTAGTAGCACCAATGAAAGCTGATTTAACAAGTGTAGGTTTTCAAGAATTATTAACTCCAGCACAAGTGGAGGAAACTATAAATAATTCAAAAGGAACTTTATTAGTAGTTGTAAATTCAGTTTGTGGTTGTGCAGCTGGAAATATGCGTCCAGGAGTAAAATTGTCTATTCAAAATGATAAAAAACCTTCTAATTTGACTACAGTTTTTGCTGGAGTTGATGGTGAAGCAGTTGCGCAAGCAAGAAAACATTTTTTACCATATCCTCCATCTTCTCCATCTATCGCTTTATTTAAAGACGGTGAATTGGTTCATTTCTTAGAAAGACACCACATCGAAGGTGGAACTGCAGCCATGATTGCTGAAAATTTAATGGAAGCGTATAACGAATTCTGTTAAAAATAGATTTTTAGATTAATCGATTGTTGGATTTTTAGAAATTATCAATCCAACAATCGAATTATCGAGTAATCGAACAATCCAATGTTTATAGATACCCACACCCACCTGTATTCTTCTCAATTCGATGAAGATCGAACGGAAATGATTCAGCGAGCTTTAGACGCTGGTGTGAAAAGATTATTGCTCCCAAACATCGATTTGGAATCCATAGAAGGAATGTATACTTTAGAAAAGCAATTTCCTGAAAATTGTTTTGCAATGATGGGTCTACATCCCTGTTCGGTTAATGCAGATTTTGAAAAAACACTTTCAATATTAAAAACTGAACTAGACAAAAGAAAATTCATCGCAATTGGTGAAATTGGAATTGATTTATTCTGGGACAAAACATTTTTAGAACAACAAAAACAAGCTTTTGCAATTCAAATAGAATGGGCAAAAGAATTTCAAATTCCCATTGTCATCCACGCACGAGATTCTTTTCAAGAAATTTTTGAAGTATTGGATCAACATAACGATGAACGATTGACAGGAGTATTTCATTGTTTTACTGGAACAGAGAATGAAATCGAAAAAATTCGTTCTTACGGTGGTTTTTTATTTGGAATTGGAGGTGTTGTTACCTTTAAAAAATCAGGATTAGATGCAGTTGTCAAAAATCTTGATTTAAATGAAATCATATTAGAAACAGATTCACCCTATTTGGCACCTCATCCAAATCGTGGTAAAAGAAATGAAAGTTCCTATATTCCATTAATTGCAGAAAAGCTATCTGATATTTTTGAAACTTCAATTGAAAATATTGCGCAAATCACCAGTGAAAATGCAATAAAATGCTTTTCTTTAACCAAATAAAATTAAGATTTTGAACTCCAATAAAGCAAATGTTCTAATAATTTATACCGGAGGAACCATTGGTATGATTCAGGATTTGAAGTCTGGCTCCTTAAAAGCCTTTGATTTTAAACATTTGAGTGAACAAATACCTGAATTGGAGCGTCTAAACGTAAATCTAAATGCTATTTCTTTCGCTGAACCAGTGGATTCTTCCGAAATGAATATAGTTCATTGGAAAAGGATCGCTGAAATGGTACATGAAAACTACAACAAATATGATGGATTTGTTGTCCTTCACGGTTCAGATACGATGGCGTATACTGCTTCTGCTTTGAGTTTTATGTTGCAAAATTTGAGTAAACCTGTAATTTTAACGGGTTCACAATTGCCAATTGGAACAATTCGCACCGACGGAAAGGAAAATTTAATAACAGCCATTGAAATAGCTGCAGACAGAAATGAAAACGGAACATCTATCATTCAAGAAGTTGCGATTTATTTTGAATATTCATTATATCGTGGAAACCGAACGAGTAAAATTTCCGCAAGTCATTTTGAAGCATTTAAATCTCCAAATTACCAAGAGTTGGCAGTTGCAGGGATACAAATTGCATACCAATTAAAGGAAATTTATTCAGCGGAAAAATCATTAGAATTTTTCACAAATTTCAACAATCAAGTTGCTTTATTAAAGATTTTTCCTGGGTTTTCTCCAAATATTTACAAAGCATTATTTGATGTCAACGAGGTAAAAGGAATAGTAATCGAAAGTTTTGGAGCAGGCAATGTTCCGTCAAATGTGGAATTTCAAAATTTAATTTCTAGCTACATTCAAGCTGGCGGAATTGTGTTAAATATTACGCAATGTAATACTGGAAAGGTAGTTCAAGGAAAATACGAAACAAGTTCCTTTTTCGAAAAAGTAGGTGTTGTTGGAGGTGGTGATTTAACTACTGAAGCTGCGGTTACCAAAATGATGTATTTACTTGGAAAATATTCAGATAGAAAAATAATTATAGAAAAATTGCAAGAAAATATCGCTGGAGAAATTAGTTTATAACTGATTCAAAATAAATTTGTATTTTTGCAGTCCCAATTTTAAGGAGAGGTGTCCGAGTGGTTGAAGGAGCACGCCTGGAAAGCGTGTATAGGTCGAAAGCTTATCGCGGGTTCGAATCCCTCTCTCTCCGCTGAAAGTCTAAGTATATGCTTAGACTTTTTTTGTGCTTATAATTTTGATTTTATAATTGTTAAGGGATGAAGAACCCGGGGTTCGAGCCGAAACGCAGTGGAGACAATGAAGCGCAGCGGAATAATCCCGCTCTCTCCGCCAGAAGTTTTGAACCCGTTCGATTTCAATCGATACGGGTTTTTTTATTGGATGAATAGAGCCAAACTTGTTTGGGTATAATTTCCTCCAAGAAAAATTTTATAAACTGCTTAAGTTTATAAAAGGTTCAAAACTTGTGAAGCAAACTCTTTATTGGGTTCATAATATAATCCCGCTCTCTCCGCTGAAAGTCTAAGAAATGCTTAGACTTTTTTGGGAAACGTATTATTTTTTCCAAATTTTTTGTTTGAAAAGAGTATCTCTAAGATTTAACTCGAGAAGGTACAAGCCAGATTCCAAACTACTTACATCTAATTGTATGAGTTGTTCGTTAGATTTGATGTTTCGAATTAGCTTCCCGTTCAAATCAAAAAGCGAAATAATCAATTGCTCACTTTTAGTGTTTTTTATTGATAAAAAATCTTTGACTGGATTTGAAATCACTACAAAATTTTCTAAATAATTATTTTTTACAAATGTTGCATTGCTTGTGGTGTCTACTATCGTATCGGCCACATACATTTCAAAATCAACACACTCTGAAGTGTACACACACTGTTGATCACTAACTTGTAAAGCAAAAACACCATTTTCTGTCAACACGTAAGTTGAATTTGTAGCTCCAGTTATGGAAGTTGAAGGATTTACGATATCTCCACACTTCAACCATTGATAAGAATCAAAAACCCCTGCAGCTAAAAGGGTATCTTCTTCTTGTAAAATCAAATTGTTAAAATTCATAACTACGGGAAATCCAGAAGCATTGAAATGATGATTGTTTCCTGAAGCGTCAAAAACGGTGTCTACAGGATTATTTTCAGAAAAATGCCATAAACCAGTTGTTCTATTGTCATTTATAAATGCAGTTGTTGGTGGTATAAACGCTTGGTTGTAGCGGATTGTGTCACTAATTCTCAATTCATCAATATAACCTTTAAATGAACCATACGTCCAAGTTTGATAACCGGATCTTCCCACATAAAATAAACCGTTAACTGTAAAATTAAAATCATATTGATCAGAAAGAGTTCCATCTATTCCATCAAAATAATAGGTAAACTCATCAGTTGAGTGCTGATACATTAGCGCCACATGATGCCAATCGAGGTCAGCAGGATAATTGTGATCTTGATGACAAACCCAAGCATTATCTGAACTCATGGCACAAAATTGATAATAATTAATTTGATCAGGGGTTCGAAAAAAATTAAGTTCAAAGTTGCTTGAATTTCCCATTATAGCTTGACGAACATAACCAGAATCGGTACAAAATTTCGTCCAAAATTCGATTGTAAAATCTGAATTTTGCGGTGTAATTGATGAAGCCCATTGTGAAAGTTCATCATCAACACCATCAAATTTCAAATATGAACCAAAAGGTTGAGCATCTAATTTTCCATAGAGAAGGGAAATCAATAAGAAAAAAAGGAGTTTAGACTTAAGCATCAGACGATTCATTTATACAAAAATGCAGATTAATTCAATAATAATTGCACCTTTTGAAATAAAATTAAAAAAAATGGTATTTTCATCGCATGAAAAACGAAAAACATAAACGTGCCTTCCTAATTTGGTTGGCAATATATCCTCTAATAACCTTGCTTTTTTATGCCCTAGGTGGTTTTATTAAAGATTTACCTATTCCAATCAAAACATTTTGTTTAACTATTATAGCTGTTCCAATGGTGGTTTATGTAATTCTACCTTTTTACAATCGCATTTTCAAATCTTGGTTTAAATAAATTTTCCTAAATCGATTTTCTTTTTTGATTTTTTTGCATTTCAGATAAAATTTAAAGCGTAACTTTGCAAAAAATTTTCGGTAATGAGTGATGCAATTCAACATGAGTGTGGTATAGCACTTTTGAGATTAAAAAAACCTTTACAATATTACGTAGACAAATATGGAACTGCGTTTTATGCTCTAAGTAAAATGCACCTCATGATGGAAAAACAACGTAATCGTGGACAAGACGGTGCTGGTTTGGTGAATATCAAATTCGATATGAAGCCAGGAGAGCGCTATATTTCTAGATACCGTTCAATTAATAAAAATCCAATTCAAGATATTTTTGATCACGTTCACAAAAAATTCAATGCTATTGGTGAAGATAATCCTGCGAATTTGAATGATGTGGATTACTTGAAAAAAAATGCTGGTTTCACCGGAGAATTGTTTTTAGGACATTTACGCTACGGAACTTTTGGTCGAAATTCAATTGAAAGCTGTCACCCATTTTTGCGCCAAAACAACTGGATTACGCGTAATTTGGTTGTAGCTGGAAATTTCAATTTAACGAATGTGGACGAACTTTTTGATGTTTTGATTGATATCGGTCAGCATCCAAAAGAAAAATCTGATACGGTTACAGTAATGGAAAAAATTGGTCATTACTTAGATGTTGAAAATGACGAAATGTTCCAAAAATATCAAGCTGAAGGACTTTCATATGTGGAAAGTTACGCTAAAATAGCTGAGAATTTAAACATCGAAAATATTTTAAAAATATCATCTGAATTTTGGGATGGAGGTTACGCAATGGCTGGTTTGTTTGGTCATGGAGATGCTTTTGTCTTGAGAGATCCTGCTGGAATTCGCCCAACATATTGGTATGAAGATGATGAAATTTGTGTGGTAGCTTCTGAAAGACCAGTTATTCAAACGGCATTCAAATTAAAATACGAAGATATCAAGGAATTAAATCCTGGTCATGCTTTGATTATCAAAAAAACAGGAGAAGTTTCAGAAGTTTTAATCAATGAACCGACCGTTAAAAAAAGTTGTTCGTTTGAGCGTATTTATTTCTCAAGAGGAAATGATAAAGAAATTTATAGTGAACGTATCAATTTAGGTAAACTAATCGTTAAACAAGTACTTGCTGAAATAGATTACGATTTAGATAATTCTGTTTTTTCTTTTATTCCAAACACTGCAGAAATTGCATTTTACGGAATGATGAAAGGATTGGAAGATTACTTGAATGACAAAAAATACGAGGCAATTATCAACCTGAAAGATAAACCAACTCCAGAACAGTTAAAGGAAATTATTTACCGCAGAGCTCGATTGGAGAAAATTGCCATCAAGGACGCAAAATTACGAACCTTCATTACACAAGATGATGAACGTGATGATATTGTTTCTTCAAGTTACGATATCACTTACGGTTCTGTGCACAGAGACAAAGATAATTTAGTAGTCTTAGACGATAGTATTGTTCGCGGAACAACTTTAAAACAAAGTATTTTAAGAATTTTAGATCGTTTAGGTCCAAAAAATATTGTTGTGGTTTCCTCTGCTCCGCAAATTCGTTACCCTGATTGTTATGGAATCGACATGGCAAAAATGAGTGATTTCATTGCCTTTGACGCAACCATTCATTTATTGAAAGAAAGCGGAAGAGAACAATTAATTCAGGACGTTTACAAAAAGTGTAAAGAACAAGCGCATTTGCCGAAAGAAGAAATTAAAAACTTTGTGAAAGAAATTTACAAACCTTTTACACCACAAGAAATTTCAGATAAAATAGCTGAATTATTAACTCCAAAAAACATCAATGCCAAAGTGAAAATCATTTATCAAACGATAGAAAATTTACACGAGGCTTGCCCAAATCACTTGGGAGATTGGTATTTTACCGGAGATTATCCAACACCTGGAGGAAATAAGGTTGTCAATACTGCTTTCATAAATTACGTCGAGGGTAAAAACGAACGAGCGTACTAAGTTTTGTCCAAATTTTTGCGAGCTTAACTAGGTAGAACTTTTTAGTCACATTTTTGTCTATTTCAAAATTTAAATACTAATGAAGGTTCCATTTTACTTTTTTGTTTTCTTTTTTATTTTCATTTCATGTGAAACTAAAGAGATTAGCTCAGGCAAAAAAAATATAATTGCCTTATCTCAGAAATACCTCGAGAGTAGTAAGAGACAAAAAAATACTCAGTTCGTTCAGCAAGAATTGGCCAATATTGAATTCGAAGATCTCTTAACTGAATTGAATTCAGATAATAAAAAAATTACTTTTTGGCTTAACATATATAATGCCTCAACTTTATCAAATTTAAGGCAAAATCCCAAACATTTAAAAGATAGAAATCACTTTTTCAATTTAAAACAAATTAATATTGCTGGTAATAGTTTTTCATTAAATGAAATTGAAAATAATATTTTAAGACGGAAAATAGGTAAAAATCCAATTTTTAAAAAATTAAAGGTTAACAAATTAGACCCTAGAATTCATTTCGCGCTAAATTGTGGAGCTAAAAGTTGTCCGCCAATATTGTTTTATTCGTTTGAAAATATTCAAGAGGAACTTGATTTATCGACCAAAGCTTATTTAGAAATTGAATGTGAAATTAAAGAAGGAAAGATATACCTACCAATGATATTTTCATGGTTTGAAGAGGATTTTGGTGGTAAAGATGGTGTTTTCAACTTCCTTCGAAAATATGATAAAATTCAAAGTGTTGAAAATCCAGAAATAATATACTTACCCTTTGATTGGACCTTAAGTTTATAAAATTTACTTCAAGCAAAAATATTATTTACTTGATTCTTCAAAATTAAGCTTTCAAAAGATTTACGTTGTGCTTTAGCTTGTGCCCAACTAATGAAATCAAAATATTCATAGGCGACACGTTTCATGTTTGAATCTTCAATTTGAGATAAATTGAGGTAAAAATCATTCCACAAATCTTCACGGTCAAGTTCACTGTTGATTTTAGAAATTTTGGTCACGAATTTTAAAAAATGCTGTTCGAAATCATACAAGCGATTTCTACTTTTAAGGTATTTAGACGTCGAGCGAATCACGTAAGGCATAAAGTCCGTATTTTTCATTTCAAAATGAATCAAAAGGCAAAGTAAATGCGCGAAGGAAACAATATCCTCTTGTTGATCTAAATTGCTATTGTTTAAAATGTGATTTATCGACTTTAAAGCCAAATGGTACTCTCCAACTGAAAAGTATATACTAGCTATTTTAAAATGGAAAAAAGCTTTTCTATTCTCGCTGAGTTTATCCTCATAAAGAATAAGTCCATTTTCTACCAATGGGAAAAGTTGCAGTGCTTCTTTGTTTTTTCCTTCCAGTGCTAAAATTGTCAGTTCAATACTATAAAAATTAGCAAATAATTTGATCTGTAAATCCTCATTTTTACTAAATTCTTCATTAACACTTATGGCTTTCAATTTCGAACGTAACAATTTGATTTCATCCTTTTTCTGAATCCTATAGGCTACATAAATTGTATTGCTTAAGGTTGAAATATATTTTGAGATTTGATTTTTCATTTCCTCAGAATTTTCCTCAATCAAATGAATATTTTTTTCAAGGTGTGAAAAGCAATCTTGAAAAGAATTAGTAGCAAAATAATAAGCACTATAAATGTGATTGATTAAATACTCAGTATCAAAAAACAACTCTTCTTCTCTTGAGGATAAGACCAATTCATCAATGATTTCTTTAAAATGAAGCAAATCTTCTTCACTTCGTGAAATTCCCTTGGAAGAAAGTAAAGCAAATAATTTTGTTTTTAAATTCCATATCTTATCATAGGCCAAACTTTTTTGATGGAATTCAATATCATTTTTCAACATTAAATTTAAATCTAAAGTGCTTAAATTTCCTTGACTTTCATATATTTTTTTAAGCTTTAAATTAATCTCAGAAAGTAAATTGAATTTATTGTTTTTTTGGGCTAATTTTTCTGCGGATTTAAGTTGTTTGATGCTTTGGTTATACAATGATTTTTGATAAAGAATTTCAGCACTATTTAACAATTTATATATTTGAGCGTCGATCGAATTTGAGGAGTGAAAATTATCTAGGGCATTTATAATATGGTCGTATAATCGCTTTTTTGTGATTGAGAATTTATTCAAAAAGGCTTCGTTTTTAAAATGCTCGAAAATTTTAGATTCATTATATTCATCCATTAATTCAATATAATCAAACAAGATAATATAATTATTTTCCTCACCGATGGTATGTCTTGATGAAAAAACTTTAAAATAGCGTTTTTCAGATTTAGACATGTGTTTAATCAAGTCGTGAAGTGTATCTTTTATTTTGTTAGACATGTGTAATATTCGTTAGTTTCTTAATAACGAAAATACAAATACATATGATACCATTTCCAAGAAAAACTTAAACTATCGTTTTTATTGAGTAAACTGTAAGTAAGGAAAAATCAATATTTTGATTAGTATAAATTTAAAAAGTTTAGAGCAAAAAAACACCGATTAAAAACCGGTGTATATCTTATTTAGCCTTTGCCTTTTTTCTTGGTTGCATCTGGATCGTTGTTTGGATCAGTAATTGAACCATCTCCTGAAGTATCACCAGCACCTGTATTTGTATCTACTGAACCACCTGATGAATTTGCAGCTTTTTCAATTCCTTCATCCTGACTTTTATCATCAGAACCATCCTTCCATTCAACATCAGAAAAACATCCGTGAGTTCTAGGCGAAATAACCTCTTTCTGACAAGAAGTTACAGCTAAAAGCGACAGCCCAAAAACGATATATGTTATTTTTTTCATGTACTTGAATATCAAACTACATAGCAAATATATAAATTCTTTTTTAATCTACCAAATTATTTAAGGGAATTTTGATTAAAACCCTCGTTCCATTGATTAAACGGTTTTCATCCTCTATTTGGAAGGGACCATCAAGTTCAAAATCTTGACGTGACAGTTTGTTCAAGAGATTTATCCTTTTTGCAGTAATTTCCATGCCTTGCGACTTATGATCACCTGCTGAAAGTCCTTTTTTGGCCATACTGTTTTCGATCCCAATTCCATTATCCTCAATCGACACAATTATTTTATCATTTTCTTGTTTTAAAATTATTTTGATGAGACCTTTTCTTTCTGTGATAGGCAAAATTCCATGAATAATACTGTTTTCTACAAAAGGTTGGAACAACATAGCGGGAACCTCAATTGATTCCAAATCAATATCTCCAGTTTCTATCTGGTAATCGAATCTGTCTTTAAAGCGCATAGATTCCAATGAAAGATATAATTCTAATCGTTCAATTTCTTGTTGAAGTGTCACTTGATTATTGTTTTCACTTGAGGAATCTAAATTTTTTCGAATTAATTTGGCAAAATTGGTGAGGTATTTATTCGCAGAATATTTATCCTGTGTATTGATAAAATATTGAATTGAATTTAGTGAATTGAAGATAAAATGTCTGTTCATACTCGCATTTAAAGACTGCTGTTCCAAAGTCATCAATTTGGTTTTATATTCCAAAGATTCTTGATAACGTTTTGCTCGCTCTCTATTAATTCTAAAATTAAAATAAGCATAAACAAGTCCTGAAACAACTAATAAAGTGATCGAAATGAACCACCAAGTCAAATAGAATACCGGTTTAATATGAATTTCTAACTGATATTCTTTTGAAAAGGTATTTAAGCCATTTCTTGCTCTGATGTGCAAAGTGTATGTTCCAGAAGGCAAATTGGATAAGTTAACCAAACTAGAGTTAAAAGTAGAGGTCCATTTTTCATCTAAACCCTCTAACCAATACTCATATTTTAAGTCTTGATAGTTTTTTAACTGCACTCCATCTAGCTCAATAATTAAATTGTTTTTATTGTGAGGTAAATCTAAATTTGAAGGAAGTCCAAATGCATTCAAATTTTTTGCATAATCTGTAAAATTATCACTGTCAAAGTTGATTTTAATTCCAATTACATTCAGATCAGGGACAACCGTTTGCATCTTATCAATAGACTCAGTATTGAAACGCACAAGGCCAGAAGCTGTTCCAAACCACAAAAGACCATTTTTGTCAATTGCGCTTGAATTTATATTCGTTTCTAAATTAACTACACCTTCTTCAATGCCAAAATGATAAACTTTTGCATTCAGTCTTTTCTGCAAATTTTTTAAAACATACAAACCATTATTTGTACCCACAAATAATTTTGAATCATAAAAATTGATAAAGTTGATAAAGTTGGAAGCTGGCAAATCAGATAAAAACATTTTTTTAATCACTTTTCCATCGGTCCAAAAAAGTCCATCCTCTGTACCAATCCATAAGGCATTATTACCATCTTCCTTCAAAGAATACGTTGTTAATTTGAGATTAAGAAAGCGTTTAAAACTTCCATTTTTGTACTCAAAAAGTCCACCATCTGTTGCACATATAATTTTACTTTTAAATACAACAATGTTTCTAATTGTACCAACTGAACTGGAACTAAATTTTGGAGAAAAGGCCTTAACTTGTCCGTTTTTTATGATTGAAATTCCTGATGATCCTCCAACTAAAATCGAACCGTTTTTCAAATGATAAAAGCAGGTAACTTTTGTTCCGGGTGCCCCTTGTGCTTCATTAAATTCTTCCGTTTTAGTGAGATTGGTTTTAAATAAGCCATTGGCGGTTCCAATCCAAATATTTTGCTGTGCATCCCGCGTCGACGACCAAATACAATTTTTCTTCAGCGGCAAATCTTGAAAGTTAATTCCATTATAGATAATCTCGCCATTGTCGTAGGATCCAAATAAAATAGTGTTTTTATCCAACGCTAATGTACTTGTAATTAGATCACTAGAAATACCATTCCTCTTACTGAAATATACCATTTGAGTACCGGCAAAGCGAAATAAGCCTTTTCCATCAGAGCCAATCCAAATTGTGCCATTTTTATCTTCATAAACTAGATTACAAGCATTAAACGGCAGTCCGAGCTCCTCGTTTATGATTTCAATTTGGCCATTCGCTTTTTTAAAAATCACACCATCTGCGCAACTCGACCAAAAATTACCTTTCGAATCAAATAAACAAGAGTTTAAATAAACCTGTGATAATAGTTTATTTTCAATTTCAAATTTTTTCTCATTTGGCTTAAAAATAATTACATCGCCCTCAGTAGTAGTTAGATAAAGTTGACTTTGATGCAATGATATTCCTGTTAAATTGAGTTCCTGCTCATTTTTAATTTTGATGAAAGATTTTAAATCTTGCGTTTTCACTAAACCTGCTCGCGTGGCTATATACAAAGTGTTATTGAAAATTTCTAAATCACGTACACGATTTAAATCATCAGTCGTCAATGGAATAGGGAAAAGTTTATTTTTCTCCAATACATACAATCCATTACCGTTTGTTGCGATAATGATCTTATTTTGAAAGGCTAAAATTTTACTAACATCAATATTTTTGAATTTTTCACCAAAAGACCAGGTGTTAAATTTGCTTCCTTTGTATAGTGATAACCCGCCACGATGACCAATCCACAATTTATCATTTTGAGAAAAAAGGGCAGTAATTCGATTGTTTAAAATTCCATCTTCTGTCGAAAAATTTTGAAAGGATACACCATTGAAGCGACTTAATCCACCTAAAGTTCCAATCCACAAGTATCCATTTTTATCTTCTGTAATTGCTTTAACTTGAGTTTGAGCCAATCCTTGCGGAATGGAATAATTTGTAAATGAATAACTTTGACTGAGACCTATTCTAAAAGTTAAAACAAAAAGTAAAAGAATAAAAATTCTCATTTTAAGCATTGTCTTTTAACATTTTTACAAATTCAGTTACGCGGTTTCTTGCCACGGGAACTTTTAAACCGCCTTTTAACACTGCAAAATGTCCATCTTCATTTAAATATTCGGTCAAGCGACTCAAATTAATAATATGTGATTTGTGTACCCTGAAAAATTTACTTGGATCTAAAATATGCTCGTAAATTTTTAAAGTTCGCGTATCTAAATAACGTGTGCCGTCTTCAAAATAAATTGTAGTGCAATTGCCATTTGCCTCTAAATGAGTGATCGTATTGTCTTCTACAATTTTTAGTCCTTTGGTATGACTAATTGCGATTCTATTTGTCTTTTTATTGTGCAATAAAGTCTGCGACAAATCCTTTAGTGAACGAAAATAGGTAACAAAATTTTGAGGATCATCAGAGAATAGTTTTTTGGCCTCAACAATCTTTTCTACAGCCGTTTTTAAATCGTCTATATCAATTGGTTTCAATAAATAATAAACGGCACTAGCATTAAATGCCTTGATAGCATAATCTTTAAAAGCGGTTACAAAAACCACCAAAAAATCTTTGTTTTCAACCTCTTCAAGTAACTCAAAACCTTCTGCACCACTTGGCATTCGGATATCCAAAAACACAACATCTGGTTTTGAAGTTTCGATTATCGCTTTGGCTTGTTCTTTGCCTGAAGCCTCACCAATCACTTCAATATCAGGACAGTAATCGTTCAGTAACATTTGAAGATTTTTACGTGCAAATTCTTCGTCGTCTATGATAAGTGCTCTCAGATTCATAATTATAGTTTTAAGTGTTGCTTAAATGTAGGATTTAAAATTAGAATTAATTTTTGAAATACTACACTTCAATCAATTAAAAAACACTTAATGGTAATTTCATAACAGTTTAATAAATGATTTTACCCTTTTAAGTTATTTTTTTCGAGGGAGAAAAATATGGCTGTAAATTAGCAACATAAACTAAAGGAATATTTATGAAAAATCTTACTCAAAAAAACATTTGTTTCGCTTGGATTTTTATTGATAATGGAAATTGATTTATGCGAAACTATATCAAATTTAAATAAATGAATGAATTAAGACTTGCAATTTGCAGGTCTTTTTTTATGCCTTTTTTGCGAAAATTCCTTTTAAGAAATTTAGAATTTGCTTTCTAAAAATGAACATGATAATCAAATATGGAATAATCATTAAATAAATGATACCAGAATTGATATTTGACCCAAAGGAAGATTCATCCATTTCTGAACCTTGTTCAGCAACCAGCTTGCATTGAGAGCAACCTTGCGCCAAGATATTTTGACCAAAGAAAATGATCGTCAAAAATGCGAAAAAAAGTTTCTTTTTCATAGCACAAAATTACCTAAAAATATTGTATTAATTTTACACAAAAATTAAAAATTATGTTTAAATTTTTCACTGGTTTCAATTTCAATGATATGTTAAAAGCAACAATAGTTTTGTTTGCGGTTATTGATGTAATTGGTTCAATACCAACAATATTGAAAATTAAAGAACGATCTGGTGAAATTCATTCCTTTCAAGCAAGTATCGTTGCCTTAGGAATCATGATTGGCTTTTTGATTTTTGGAGAAAGTATTCTTCAGTTATTTGGTGTTGATGTGAAATCTTTTGCTGTTGCTGGTTCTATTCTTTTATTTGCTTTAAGTGCTGAAATGATATTAGGTGTAAAATTATTCAACGACCACGGAACGAGCAAAACAGCAAGTATTGTTCCGTTGGCTTTTCCTATATTAGCTGGAGCAGGAACCATGACCACCTTGATATCTTTACGTGCTGAATTTGAATACATCAATATCGTCCTTGCAATTTTAATTAATATTGCAATCGTTTACATTGTATTAAAATTAAGTGCTCGAATCGAACGACTATTAGGGGAAGGAGGAATCGAGATTTTGAAAAAAGTTTTTGGAATAATTCTTTTAGCAATCGCTGTGAAATTATTTACAACCAATATTAAAGCTTTATTTTAAACTTTTCATTTTACGTTCTGTCTCCGCAACTTTTTCTTGTTGTGTTTTGATAGATGCTTTTTGCTTATCTTGGTTACTAACGTTTTCTTTGATTTTATTCTCCGCCTCAGCAATTTTGCGTTTGTAATCTTCAATGTCTTCCTCTAAATTTTTCTTGTCCTTCTCTAATCCTCTTTGCGTTTTTTCGAGATCTGACAAGTCATCTTTATTTTTCTCCAACTCAGTTTCAACACATTTCATTCCTGTTTCTTTGGCAAACTGTGTAATTCTCTCAGTCATTGCTTTAAATTGCTCTGAATGTTCTCTGCTTGATAAATAGGCTCCACCTAAATCTATTGCAAATGCCACTTTAAAATTTCCTTCTGAAACAGTGATTATTCTAGCAAAAGCATCAAATGGTTTTGGACCCATGAATTTTGTCGTACCTTGCGTCATGGTATATTCGTCGCCTTTTGAATCAAATTTTCCGTTCCAATCTTTCAATTCACTCTTCAATTGTTTTTCAATAATATCCTTATTCCCATAAGGAATTGTAACAACGATTGAATTTTTTGAACCTAAAGCAAAGGATTGAATTTCTTCACTTAGGCGCACATCGTTTTGGGCAAAAACAGTAATTGAAACAAAAGCTAACAAGCTTAAAAAGAGATTTTTCATTTTTATTTTTTTTGTAAAAATAGTAAAAAAATAGCAGCAAAAGATACACAAATTTATTTGTGCATTATTTCTTTGGTTCTACTTTTTCGTCGCGTCGTTTTTTAAGTTCTTTAACTAATTTTTGCTTAAAATCTTTTTCCACTTTTAATAATTTTGTGGCTTTTTTATATCCAATTACAGCTGCGATTTTGGTATAATAATCTTTCCGAATAGTTGTTTGGGCGATGTCGTTATCAAAAAGTTTATTTACATTTTTTTTGAAATCTTCATCTGTAAATGTTTCAACATTATTGGATAAATCGTCGATAACCTTTTTGTTTTCCTTGCGATTGTTTTTTAATTTCAATTCCATTTCATTGTACACAGGCCAAAATTTTTCACTTTCGGCAACTGTCAAATTCAATTGTTCCGTAATGTATGCAATTTTTAGCTGCTTAATTTTTTCGCCACGCTTTGGCCCTTTTTCTTGTGCAAATAAATTAATGTTAATGACACTTAAGAGTACGATTATTAAAATTGCACTAATCTTTTTTGAATAATATTTTTTTGTTTTCATTTGTTTAAAATTTATTGTGTTATTTCAATTTCTTCGATGTCAAAATCTTCACTGTTCACATAGGAATAAATTTCATCAAAACTGAGTTCGTTTAAAATTTCCTCTGAACTTTTATAGCCTTCCAAGGAAGCGATTTGTACATTTTTGTCAATAATATTTTCTTGTTTCAAAATAGGTTTATCCTTGATTACAGTTTGAGATTTCACATCAATTTCAGGAAGCTCTTCCACCTTAATTTCATCCTCATTTTCTTGGATGTAGTTTTTAATTTCTTCTGAACTTAAATGTGATAATGTTTCTTTGTTCGAGTTGTTGAAATTCAAGGTTAACAGAATTAAAATTGCCGCTGCAGCGCTTGAAATTGCCCAAAAAAGAGGTTTTAAATAAAACACCTTAGTACGTGGATGTTTCTTGATTTCTTGCATCATTTGGGCAGAAAATTGCTCAAAGTAAGCAGCATCCATTTGAATCTCCTTTTTAACTTTTATATTTTCTAATATGTTATTTTTTGTTTCCATTTGCTTTTTGACATTTAAAAAGATGAAAGGTTTAATTCTCGCAATAATATTTCTTCAATTTTTTGCACCGCTATATGATAACTTGCTTTTAAAGCACCTTCAGAGGTATTCAGTTTAGCAGAAATTTCAGAATATTTCAAATCCTCAAAAAACTTCATTTGAAAAACCAAGGCTTGTTTATCAGGAAGTGAATTCACTGCTTTCATAAGTGATTTTTGAACTTCTTCTTCCGAAAAATTATCTAAAACATGATGTCCTGCTATAATTTCTATAAAACTAGTGTCAACATCCACAGTTCTGTGTCGTTTTTCTGCTTGTAAAAAATTCAAACTTTCGTTGCGAGCAATTCTAAAAATCCATGTGAAAAGCGAAGATTCTTGTTTAAAATCGTCTAAATTCTTCCATATTTTTATCCAAACGTTTTGTAACACGTCGTTTGTTTCTTCGTGATTTCGAGTAATTTTTTTGATGTGATAATAAAGCGGTTCACTGTATTTTTTCAACAAGGCTGCGAAAACTTTTTCAGCGTTTTTCTCACTTTGCTTGAACAAAGTGATTAATTCTTGATCTGAAAAATTTTCTTGTTGCATATTGTGCTTTCTTCTTTGACAAAACTAATCTAAAAAGGTTTAATTGAAATTTAAAAAAATCAAATTAAATCTATTCCATTTACAAAAAATGTTTTGCTCGTAACAGGAGAATTTGACTCAGAAAATTTGGCTAATACCTCTACTTTTGGATTTCCTAAAAAACGTTTGAAAACACCCCATTTGATATTTTTATCTAAGCGATTGAGTGCATCTTTTTCATCAATCCACCAAAGCAATAATTTTGAATGTTCTTGTGCCAAAATACTTTCAAAAAGAGTTTCTAAAGCTTCACTGGATTTTGCTTTTACGCAATCAGGCACTAAAAAGCGATAATTATTTGGATTTAAAAATTGATTGATAATTGGTATATAAGGTAAAATCTTCACCAAAAACGTTCCCATTTTCCCTGGTAAACGTTCGATTCTCCAATGAGCATGTTGGATGCGTGCGGAAGCAATTTCTTCTCCAATTTCATTTTTTAAAACGTAAATTTTACTGCGTTTTGGCTGAAAAGCAGTGAAGAATAAATCTTCTGAAAAAGAACTTATATAGTTTGATTTATCCTCTGTTAGTTCTTCTAAATTGGAATTTAACTTTGAGTTTTTTCGTGAAAAAGAATAGGTTTTCAAAGCGCCGACCACTTGAAATCCAAAATTCAAACACATTTGTTTACTTCGGATATTTGTAGGTTCAACGTAGGCGTAAAATGTTTTTCCTTCCTCAGAATGCGAATCAAAAAAGCTTCCTAGGGTATCTTTTAATTTTGATTTTTTTTGATTTTTGGAAGTTTTTGTACTTTGAAATAATTTTTCAAATGCGAAATAACGGATATACCAATTTTCATCTCTTCTGCAAAAGGCAATGTTTCCAATCGTCTTTTCATTTCTCTCCAAACTTAAAAATAAAGGATTGTCTAAATCTTTAATTATTTCAGATGTGTTGAGATGCTGATATTTTGCGCCATTTGTTCCTAAGGTTGTTTTTTGCAATAAATCCAATAGCGATTGATTGTATTGTTCTCGCAAAAAGAATGGTGCTTCTAATTTCATGAGACGAATTTAAAGGATTTTTTACAATCTATCCCCTCACTTCTCATAAATCAAGCTAAATCTACCACTAAATCATGCTTTTCAATCATTTTTCTAAGATTCAATAAGGCATAACGCATTCTTCCTAGAGCGGTATTAATACTTATGTTTTCGATTTCAGCAATTTCTTTAAACGACATATCTTCAAAAATACGCATGCGAACCATTTCTCTTTGAGAATCAGGCAGATGGTCAACTAAATTAACCATTTGATCTAAAAGTTCCTCTTTAGACATTTTTTTCAAAACATTATCTTCCGAACAAGCAATAAAACTAAATACATTAAACTCTTCAGAGCTAGAAGATTTCTCTTGAATAATTTTAACGCGATTGTGTTTACGGAAATAATCGATTACCAAGTTGTTTGCGATACGTAAAGCCCAAGGAAGAAATTTTCCTTCGTCGTTATATGTTCCACCTCTTAAGGTTTTAATAATTTTTATAAAAGTATCTTGAAATAAATCCTCAGCTAAATCACTGTCTTTCACTTTAGATAAAATTACACGGTAAATGTAATTTTTGTGACGCATCAATAAAACTTCAAATGCTTGGTGATTTCCTTCCAAATATGACGCAATCAATGTTTGATCATCTAACTTTTTTATAGACATAACTCTTAAATTGTATAAGCCGTGGCTTATGGTTCGTAATTAATTTAAAAGTAATGTTATATCTATAAGCGTTTATTTACTTGGTAATTATCTGTTGCGAAACTAAAACATTTTTTTCAATATACAACAAAAAACTTGCCTGTTATGTACAAATAACGATTCTCAATGAAGAAAGGTTGGCTGGAAATGAAAATTTATTTTAATTTTTTTTCATTTCTTAAAAAAAGTAGGACTTCCCTCTTCCAAGGAAACTACGTATTTTTTTAAGTTTTGCTCATCTGCTTTATTCAAAATCATTAGCATGTTGTCTGATTCAACTACAATATGATTGTCTAAACCTTCAATTAATGCTAATTTGTTTGAAGGAAGGTTAACAATACAATTAGAAGAATTAATCATATGGACATGAGGTCCAACAACAGCATTTCCGTTGAAATCTTTTTCGATATGGGTATATAAACTTCCCCACGTTCCTAAATCCGACCAATCAAAATTTGCTAAGACAACATCTACATTTTTGGCGTTTTCCATTACTGCATAATCAATAGAAATATCTTCACAAACCTCAAAACAATGATTGATTTTAGTTTGCTCTTCTGAAGTATTATAAAACCCATGTTTGTGTGAAAACAACTGATTTAATTCAGGTACAAATTTTTCTAAAGCCTTTAAAATTGTCTCAGCCTTCCAAATAAAAATTCCCGAATTCCAATAATAATTACCGGATCTGATGAAAATCTCAGCTAATTCTTTATCTGGTTTTTCGCGGAAATGTTTTACTTCTTTGATTTGTCCACCAATTAAATCGCCGGTATCTTCAAATTCAATGTAGCCATATCCCGTATCAGGACGAGTTGGTTTAATTCCCAAAGTCACTAAACGATCATTATCATTAGCTTGTTTAATGGCGATCAAAATATTTTCAGCAAACTTGTCTTCCTTCATAATTAAATGATCTGAAGGTGCAATGGTCAAAACAGCTTTTGGATTTAAAGCATAAATTTTGGAAGCAGCATAAGCAATACATGGAGCCGTATTTTTGCGTTTTGGTTCCGTTAAAATTTGACTTCGACTAATTTGAGGCAATTGTTCAGCAACTAAATCAGCGTAAGCAGTATTTGTAACAATATAAATATTTTCCTTTGGCGCAATTCTTTCCAAACGCTCAAAAGTCATTTGCAACAAGGTTTTTCCTAAACCTAAAATGTCTAAAAATTGTTTTGGTTTTTGAGGAGTTGACATCGGCCAAAAACGGCTTCCAATTCCTCCAGCCATGATAATTGCGTAATTATTTTCCATTTATTCTGCTGTTTTAACTTCTGATAAAGCGTGAACTAAATATTTTTTCTTCGTAGAAAGATCCTCACAAAGATAACGTTTTCTCCTTAACTCTCCTTTGATAAATTTTTTTCCTTGCAAAACAAAAATACTATTATTTGGAAGAGATTCAAGAAACACAATATCCTCTTTTCCCTCGTCGTAATTTTTTAACACCCGCATCAAACCAATGTCTGAACAAGAGGATGCTTTTGTATTTACCAATGAGTTTACTAAAGCGCGAACAATATCAGAAGGCAATAATTTGGTGTCAATTGCAGGGACAAGTAAATTCCTGTATTCTTGTTTCCATTCTTCACCATGTGGTTTGATTCGATGACCAAATTTGAGATAAGTAATCAAATGTGCAAATTCGTGAAGCGTAGTAATTAAAAAGGAATATTTATTCAGATTTCCGTTAACTGTAATTTGGTGTTTTTCACCATTTAATCCAGCTCTAAAATCTCCCAATTTGGTGTTTCGAGGTTTCACAATTTTGAAAGAAACTGGTTCGTTGAAAATCAAATCAGCTACCATTGATTCAAAACCTGCAGGCAAAAATGCTTTCAGTTGTTCGGTAACTTTTAATTTTTTTTCTTGTTTCGTCATTTCTAATCTTGCTATAAAATTAAAAATTTTATGTCGATTGCTAAAATTTCTTTAAAAAAAAGAAAATATACACTAATTTAGCAGAGAATTAGAATTCATTAAATGAGAATAATTGCGCAAATAGGGAAATATTTTATGATGCTTTGGGTGGTTTTTTCGCGACCTGAAAAGTTTAAGGTTTTCCGTAAACGTGTTTTTGAAGAAATTCAAATTATCGGGATTGCATCTTTGCCAATTGTTGCTTTGATGTCGGTATTTATGGGGGGTGTAATTGCTCTGCAAACAGCTTCAAATATGGATTCTCCTTGGTTGCCAGAATATACAATTGGATACATTACACGTTCTAGTACTATATTGGAATTTTCGCCAACAATTATATCCTTAATTTTAGCTGGAAAAGTAGGTTCAAATGTATCTTCAGAAATTGGAATGATGCGCGTCACGGAGCAAATTGATGCCTTAGAAATAATGGGTGTAAATTCTCTTACATATTTAGTTCTACCAAAAATCATGGCTGCTGTAGTATTCTTTCCAGTGCTCATCATTTTTTCAATGGGCTTAAGTATTTTGGGAGGATGGTTATCTTTGATACTTTCTGGTTTATCTTCAACTGACACCTATGTTTTTGGAATTCGGTCGTTTTTTAAGATGAGTGATATCACTTACGCTTTATCTAAAACCGTAGTCTTTGGTTTTTTAATAGTCTCAATTTCTTCGTTTTTTGGTTATTATACTAAAGGAGGTGCAATTGATGTTGGAAAATCATCTACGACAGCTGTTGTTAGTAGTTCCATTGCAATTTTGTTAGCTAATTTCTTCATCACTCAAATGTTCTTATTGAAATGATAGAGGTAAAACACGTTAATAAAACCTTTGGTAAAAACCATGTCTTACAAGATGTTTCTGCCCGTTTCGAAAAAGGAAAAGTAAATTTGATTATAGGTGCGTCTGGACAAGGAAAATCTGTATTAGCCAAATGCATTGTAGGTTTGCATGAGGTAGATAAAGGAGAAATTTTATACAGCGGTGTGGATTTAGTTACCATGAACAATACGCAACGTCGAGAAATCCGAAAAGAAATCGGAATGTTGTTTCAAGGTTCAGCACTTTTTGATTCCAAAACTGTAGAGGAAAATATCATGTTTCCTTTGACCATGTTCTCCAAAATGACCCAAAAGGAAATGCAAATTCGTGCTGATTTTTGTTTGGAACGTGTAAATTTAAGTGGAAGAAATAAATTGTTTCCTGCCGAATGTAGTGGTGGTATGCAAAAAAGAATTGCGATTGCTCGTGCGATTGCTATGAATCCAAAATACTTGTTTTGTGATGAACCAAATTCTGGTTTAGATCCTCAAACTTCAATTTTGATTGATAATTTAATTAAAGAAATTACCTACGAATTCAATACGACAACAATCGTCATTACCCATGATATGAACTCCGTAATTGAAATTGGTGACAACATCAACTTTATTTACAAAGGCCAAAATTGGTGGCAAGGGGATTCAAAATCAATCATTAAATCCGATAACAAAGAATTGAGCGATTTCGTATTTGCTTCAGAGTTTATGAAGAAAATACGAGAGAATTTAAGAGAGATGTAGTTATTAAAACACTCTCAAAAAACCACTAACTAATTTCACCAAATCATTATACTCTTGAAAAGATAAAGCTTCATAAGTATCAAAAACATCATGGTAATTTTTATTTGGTCCCATGGTGTAAATGAAAAACGCTGGAAAACCCTTTTCGCTAAAAAAATAATGGTCTGAATTGGCAGCCTTACCGCGTTTTTTGATTTGAGTTAACAATTTTTGGTCTTCGTTGATGGCATTTAGTTTATTGAATATTTCAGGAAATTCTGTTGCATTCACGACAGTGATTCCATCTTCTCCACTTCCCATAATGTCGAGGTTTAAAACAAATTTTAAGCGTTTTTCTTTGATTAATGGATTCTCTACATAATATTTTGAACCCAATAAACCTGCTTCTTCACCTGCAAAAGCAATAAAAACGATATTTGCATTAAGTGGTTTTGATTTTAATTCATCGGCTAAAGCAAATAATATTGAAGTTCCACTGGCGTTGTCATTTCCGCCTGGGAAGTAGGTTTCAGAACCCATTCCACCGAGATGGTCGTAATGTGCCGTTAGGAAAATTGTTTTTTTAGTGCGTTTTTTTGCAGGTAAATAGGCCAAAACGTTACGCGCCTGATGATTTTTTTTCAAAACAGCAGTAATGTTTGTTTCGATAACTTTGTTTGGCTCAAAAGTTGAACCATGAAGATAAATCAGGGCAAATGGTTTTTGGTCTCTCGCTACTGAAAAAGTAAATTTTTCATCCGTAATACTCATCACATGACAATATTCTGAAAGACTTTCTTGTAGTTCTTTTACTTTTTTGAGTGAATCTCCAGCAATATTTCGCGTGTCGATTACCAAACTGTTCCACGAACGTGCTCTGCTTAAATCACGAATTACTTCAGTCATGATTTGTTCGTTCAGTAATTCAGTTTTGGCTAAATATTTATAATTCCAAGTCACAAAACTTGAACCACAAGCTGGATCTACCATAAAATCTACGCCTGGTTTAAGAATTTTGTCTCCAATTTTCACTTCCATTTCAGCTGGAAAAGTATTCACGTCAAATGAAAATATTTGAAAATAGGAACCTTTCACTTTTTTTAGACCTTTTTTTTGGAATTCTTGGGCTAAAAATTCGGCAGCAAGTGAATCCCCATTTTTTACGTAACCTCGACCAAAATATTTGGCTGAACAGAGTTCTTGCGTGATGCGTCGACCTTCAGTGACTTGGGAGAAGGAGAGAAAGGATTTCAAAAAAAACAATAAAGTCACCCACCTCAATCCTCCCTCAAGGGAGGAGGAATTCCATATCCTCAACATTTTTAGAACTTAAATGTTACTCCGCCCATCACTTGGAAACCCTGCACAGGATAATTGTACCAACGTTTGTAGCGCTGTGCTGCGAAATTATTGAACTGAATAAAAGCACTCATTTTGTTAGAATACAAATATTCTGCTCCTAAATTCAAATCGGTGATAAAACCTAATTTTTTAGCAAATTGAGTGTTTTCTTCTTTATCGCTTTCTGCTTTTGTATAGACTTGCGCATATCTTCCACCTTCCAAATTGGCATCAACTTGAAGGTTTAAATTTGGAAGTATTTTGTAAAAACCTCTCGCAATAACTTGTACTTGAGGTAAATTCCAAGCGTAAATATAGTTTTTTGTCAAATATGAATTGTAAATTCCAATTCCTTCAATTTTGAATTTCTCAGCAGCTTGATAAATGATAGAACCTTGAATAGTGGCTACTTGCATGTTATCATAAACAACTCTAAATTGATTTCCACGAGCGTAAAGTGTGTCATTCACAAATAAAGCTTTGTTTTTAATCATGGAGAAACGAGCGTTAGCATTAAACATAATACTTTTAGAAAGAGTTCCTTTGATACCAACTGCTCCGTTGATCACATTATTTTCATTTTGAAGGATAACATTTGATAATATGAATTCATTTTCACGGCTCAATGATTTGAATGTATTCTGTTTCAGCCCTCCCTTAATTTCTAAATAAGGAATCAAAATATCGTCGAATAAAGAATATTTCAATTCGATATCAGGATAAATAAATGCTTTAACTTTAGAATCAATTTTATTATCCATCACATTCAAGGCGATATCAACACCAAATTTTACCTTCAAACGATTGTTTTTCGCATATGTGGTGATATTTGGTTTCAAATTGAAAATGAAATCTGTATTAACCAAAGCCGTATCTATTGCGCTCAAACTATCACCAAAAAGACCATAATTATAGTTGTTTAATTTTAAATCTAAATCAGCATTGATAATTTCCTTCTTTAATTTGTACCATGCCTTTCCATTAAGTTCCAAATAATTTTCACGACCATACCAATCAGAAAGTGTATCAACTTTTGATTTTTTGTCTTGAAAATAATTGTATTTCAATCCAATATTATAATTGAATGATAAACTGTCTTTTTTATGTTTTGAATATAATCCAGAAATTCCAAAATCACTAAAACGTTGTGCAATACTGTCTTTTGGAGCATTTTCGTTCGCAAATCCATATTGATGTAAACCCATGTTGGAATAATGTAATCTACCATCTAAACTGTATTTACTTTCATTTAAAACACCTGTCAAATCCAAATTTGTGCGATCAAATTGGGCCGGAGCGTAACCTTCCATTGCACCATAAGAACTCAAATGTTTCAAATGCGCACCATAAACATATTTACGTGAACGCGTACTGTTGTAATATACCTCTGCTAAAGGCATAAATTTACTTCCAACACCAATTCTCACGTAACCTGGAAATAATTCAGGTAATTTATCCACTAGTTTAATTTTAGCAGATTTTATAGTGTCTAAAGCAAAGGTTGTACTGTATTTTAAAGTCAATAAAGGATATTGAATTTCAGAATAGGGAATTATGGTATCAATTAACTTTGGTTGTTTGGTGATACGATATGCAGGCTCGATTTCGCGATTTCCTGCCACCTCCAAATTCACTTCCTGAGCCGAAATAAATTGACTCAAAAGTAAAATGAATGTTATTAATATGGCGTTATTTCTTTTCATTTTCTTTAATTTCAATTACAGTTGTACCAGGATCTTGCACATTTTTTGGTTTGTTTTTCAATTGCATCAGTTCATCCCACAATTGGTTGGCATCAACCAAAATACCATCGTCTTCATCCTTATAATTATCGATGACTGATTTTAGTGTATATTCCGCTTGAAACAAATCCTTTTTAGCAATCAATACATTTGTTTGAAGTAGCAATGCTTTCGCAACCCAGTAATCGTAAGCAGGTTTCATTTTCAACAATTCTCTAACTTCTTTTTCAGTTTTAGCCATGTCGTTGGCTTTGTACTGCATTTCTGCTAAAGTGTATTTCGCTTCAGCTGCAAAAACAGAGTTGGTATTTTTGATTACCCAATCCAATGATTTTTGTGCTTCAGGCATATTGTCTAATTTGTAATATGAAATCCCTTTTACGAACTCAGCTTCTAACTTGATATTATTATTAATTTGAGAATAAGACAGAACTTTTGTTGCATAATCTAAAGCTTCTTGATGCTGATTGGTTAGATAATTACAACGCATTATACCAATTTGTGTATTGTAAATGACATCTGGTTTAGAAGCAATTTTTTCTAATTTTAAATAGAATGGTAAGGCTCCTGCATAATCTGCACTGTTGTATAAATATTTAGAAACACGGACTGCAGCCAGTTCAGAAAAATCTGTGGTAGGTTTGTCTAAAATTTGCTTATAAATTTCAATTGCTTTCGCCTCATTTTTCGTTCTATAGTAAGCATTTCCTAAATACGATTTGATTTCAACTTCATATTTTCCTTTCGGGAATTTAGTTAAGTATTTTTCTAATTCCGAAATAGATTCCTGGAATGCACTATCTAAGTATGGTTCAATTGCAGAATTATAGTAAATTTCTTCTTGGTCATCCATTGAAATATCACCACAAGGGAATTCTTTTATAAGTGCCTCTACTTTATCTGGAGTACGTTGTGCTTTATAAATTTCAACAATTCCCTTTACCGCTTTCGAACAAGAAGATTGATTATCTGTATATTTTGACAAAATTTGACGATACATTTCCTCTGATTGAGAATATTTTTTTTGTTTAAAATAAATATCCGCAATTTCAATTTCAGCGTCTTTCACTAATGCTGATTTTGGATAATCCTTAATTAACTGTGTAAAATACTTTTGGGCATTTCCATCTTCATTTTTATAACGATATGTTAAACCTAATTCATAAATCGATAAGACAATGTATTTTGATTTTGGATAATTATTTACAATATCCAACAGTTGCGCTACTTTATTGTCTGCTTCATTTTTATAACCATAAGTTTTAGACAAATAATACAATGCCTTGTCTTGATTAGAATAATTGAAATCAATACATTCTTTAAAGTATTTTATAGCCAAATCATTTTGTTTGGTAGTATAATAAGCTTCTCCCAAACGCAACAAAACATCAGATTTTTGCTCTTTATCATTTAAATTTGTTTCTTGCAAATACAATCTGAAATATTCGGTAGCGTCGTTTAATTTTTGCTTAGCTATATAAGCATAAGCTACATTATAAAAAGCATCTTTTCGATGGTTCGTGGTTGCTGTTCCAGGTGTTGAAATATATTCTTTATATAAATTTATAGCAACATCTAATTTTTTCAATTGATAATGAGATTCAGCTTTCCAGTAGATTGCATCGGCGCCAATTGTATCATCAACATTGTATTTTTGCACTAAATCAAAAGCTGAAAGTGCCTTTTCAAATTCTCCTTTTTGGAATAAACTTACACCTTGATTATAGGCAATCATTTGGTAGGCTCCTTGTAATTTCAAATCTTTATCTTGAATTTTATCTAAAGATTTTAAAGCCAAAGCATAATTATTTGTTTGTGTAAAGACATTCAATAAATATTCGTACACTTCTTTTTTACGGTCAGATTGCGGGTATTTTTCCAAATATAATTCCAAAGCCTCAATAGCCTCATCGTACGGGTTGATATCTAATTTATAAGATAAAATAGCATAATTGTATAAGGCATCTTCTTGAATTCTATCGTCGATTGCAATAACAGACGCTGCTTCAAATGCAGTTCGTGCGTAAGAATTGTTTCCTAATTTCAAATAAGATTCCCCAATATGGTAAAGTGAAATTTGACCTAACGTATCTTTTGTACGTGAAACCTTATCAAATAATTCGATGGCGTTTTCGTAGTTGGAACTTTTGTAATAGGCATAAGCCAATTGATAATCGTCTTCTCGTTTTGTTTTTGCCTCGATATTGTATTTTTCCAAATACGGAACTGCTTCATCGTAACGTTGCAATTCAAAATAAGCATCTCCAATTAAATGCGTCATTTCTAATTTTGCTGCACCGCTTGTACTATCCATAAATTCAGGACCTTTCGTAATCACCTCATTGTAGCGACCCAAACGATAGTAAATTTGAATGATATAAATTTGAGACAATTGCTTAAAACTTTCGTTTTTCTCCAATTTTTCAAATCCAGTCAAGGCACTTTGATATGCTTTATCCTGATAAGCAATATGTGAATAGTAATATAAAGCTGCTGGGGCGTAATTTGAAGATCCATCTTTAACCTCATAAAAAGCATTTCGGGCTTCCATAAATTTTTCCAATTCAAAATAAGAATAACCCAATTTGAAATTATATTCATCTAAATTTTCTGGAGCAACATGGAACTTAGTCAATTGATTAAACCAAAATAAAGTAGTTTTAAAGTCTTTTTTCTGGTAATAATACTTTCCAATTCTAAAATAAATATCATGTTTATAAATGCTTTCAGGATAATTTCTGTTAAAAGATTCTAGTAATTGAATGGCATCATTGTTGAATAATTCTAAAGCAGAAATTCCTTCATAATATAAAGCCTTCACATAATAAGGGTCATTTTGTTGATTGAAATTTGTAATAAATTTTCTAAATTCGATACGTGCTGCTGCATATTGTTGCTTGGCATATAAATCTTCTGCCGCGAAAAAAGTTGCGTATTTCGAATTGTATTTATCTGAACTTTGCGCTTTAATTTCAATGCTGGACACACAAAGTATCAGCAGAAATATCGCTTTTAAAATTCCACTATTGAATCTATTTATTTGAATTTGCATCATGCTAATTGTAAACTTCTTTACGTACTAATTTTGTTAAGCGTATTTTAGCTTATAACAAACCGATAAAATTAAGTTACAATATCTAGTGTTTTGGGGCAAAATTCAAAAGTTTTAAACGTCATTTTGTTAAGATAAAAAACTTTGAAAAGAAAATTTATAAACTTAAAATCAGCAACTTTACAAAAAGTTTTACATCGTGGATAAGGTAATTTCAATCAAAAATGCTCAAATTTTTCAAAGAGAAGAGTTGGTACTTAACAACATCAACTTCGATTTAAATGAAAACGAAATCGTTTACCTCATAGGAAAAACGGGAAGTGGAAAAAGTAGTTTTTTGAAAACACTTTTTGGAGAATTGCATTTAAAAGTTGGAAAAGGAACTGTTACTGGCTTTGATTTGTTGACTTTAACAAAAAAAGATATTCCGATGTTGCGCCGAAAAATTGGCGTTGTTTTCCAAGATTTTCAATTGTTAACAGATAGAAGTGTTTGGGATAACTTGAAATTTGTCATGCAAGCAACTGGTTGGAAAGATAAGACTTTGATGGAAAAACGTGCCAACGAAGTCTTGAAAATGGTTGGTTTGGAACATAAACTTAATGCAATGCCTCATGCACTTTCTGGTGGAGAACAACAACGTGTTGCCATTGCGAGAGCTTTATTGAACAAACCAGAACTAATTTTAGCCGATGAGCCAACTGGAAACTTAGATCCCGAAACGTCTGAAGAAATCATGCGCATTTTGATTGCTGTAGCGAAAGAAGAAAAGTCTTCTGTTTTGATGGCAACGCATGATATGTCAATGGTGGAAAAATTTCCTGGTAGAATTATCCGTGTTGAGAATGGTGGTTTAAAAGAAATCGATCATTTGAATAAATTTGATCCTTTTACGACATTTTTGGGGGAGTAGTCTAATTTTTCTCAAAATACTCCACCACAATTTTTGCTTTCGCTTTTCCAATAATTGCGCCCAAAGATTCCAAATCAGCACTTTTTATTTTGGATAAGGTTTTAAATTGCTTCATCATTAACTCAAATGTTTTTGGTCCGATTCCCGGAATTTGGGTTAATTCGGAAGTGAAAGCGCCTTTACTTCTTCTATCGCGGTGATGTGTAATTCCAAAACGATGCGCTTCGTTTCGCATATGTTGAATGACTTTCAAAGATTCAGATCGTTTGTCCAAATAAATCGGAATGGAATCTCCTGGAAAAAAGATTTCTTCCAAACGTTTCGCGATACCGATAATGGCAATTTTTCCGCGTAAACCAATGTTGTCCAAAGCTGTTAAAGCTGAACTTAATTGTCCTTTTCCACCATCAATCACAATGAGTTGAGGTAAGGATTGATTTTCTGCTACTAATCTCGAATAACGACGTGTAATAACTTCTTCCATCGAAGCGAAATCATCTGGTCCAACAACGGTTTTGATGTTGAAATGACGGTAATCTTTTTTACTTGGTTTTCCGTTTTTAAACACTACACAAGCTGAAACAGGATTTGTTCCTTGAATATTTGAATTATCAAAACACTCAATGTGAACTGGTAAATCCTTCAAACGCAAATCGTTTTTCAGTTGGGTCAAAATGCGTTCTGTACTTGCCTCAGGATTTTTGATTTTTTCGTTTTTGTATTTTTCTAAACGGTAATACACTGCGTTTCGATGCGAAAGTTCCAACAATTGTTTTTTATCTCCAATTTGCGGAATGGTAAACTTGACATCCGGATGCGTAAACTCTGGAATTTCTTCCACCAATATTTCTTTGGAAGTACTTTGAAATCTCTCTCGCATTTCAAGCAATGCATAAGATAAAATATCGGCTTTATTTTCATCTAATTTTTTGACTAATTCGACAGTCATGCCGTGTATTATCGATCCATTTTTGATGACCAAATAATTCACAAATGCATTTTTTTCGTCATCCACAATTGTAATCACATCTACCTCATGAATCGAAGGTGAAACGATAGTTGACTTAGATTGATAATTTTCCAAGGAAAGCAATTTTTCTTTTAAAACTTGCGCCTCCTCAAATTCGTGTTTTTCCGCAAGAATCAACATTTTTTTGCGAATATAATCTGTTACAAAGCGAATATTTCCTTTCAAAATAGATTCAATTTGCTGGAAATATTCGGCATATTCTTCCTCACTTTGTTTGCCAACACAAGGAGCTTTGCAGTTTCCAATGTGGTACTCTAAACAAACTTTATAGTTGGAATTTTCAATTTTTTTTGCACTCAAATCAAGGTTACAATTGCGCAAAGGAAATAATTCTCGAAACAATTGTAAGAGCGTATGCATGACTTTTCCATTTGGATAAGGACCAAAATATTTGGAGCCATCTTTGATCACTCTTCGTGTCGAAAACACTCTTGGAAAGGCTTCTTTTTTGACACAAATCCAAGGGTAGGTTTTGTCGTCTTTTAGGAGAATATTGTACCTTGGTTTGTATTTTTTAATTAAATTGTTTTCCAGTAAAAGGGCATCCAATTCACTTGCCACAACAATATATTTGATGTCGACAATTTTGCGAACCAAAATATTTGTTTTGCCATCCTCGTGTATTTTAGCAAAATAGGAAGAAACACGTTTTTTAAGATTTTTAGCTTTACCAACATAAATAATTTCTTCATTTTTATCAAAATACTGATAAACACCAGGATTTTCTGGCAGTGTTTTGAGTTTTATATTGAGTTCCTCCTTTGTCATTTATTGAGGTTAAAAATACAAAAGATTTTAGTTCTGACACATTATCAATTGCTAGTAAAATGAGATTCTACCTAAGGTAAAATACATTTCACTTAAACAATATAGAAAATTAATTGTATTTTTAGCATAAGATTTGAATCAAATGCATATTCTCAAAGACAAAAGAACTTTTATTCTATTCATTTTAGCTGGTTTTTTCATTGCGAATACCGTTGTGGCTGAAATGATTGGTAGTAAACTGATTAGTTTTGGCGGTCCCTTTGTAAACGGTACAAGTTTGGTTTTGTGGCCCTTTGTTTTTGTTTTAACAGACATTTTAAATGAATATTACGGAAAAGATGTTGTACGTAAACTAACTTTTATAACTGTTGGTTTGATTTCTTACGTTTTCATAATCTTGTTCATTGCAATGAAAATTCCAGCAGTTGATTTTTCTCCTGTTTCGGACGAAAATTTCAACAAGGTATTTGGTTCTAGTATGTACATGATTGTTGCTAGTTTAGTGGCTTTCATCACCTCCCAATTAGTGGATAGTTTTGTATTTTGGTTGGTACGAAAACGGACAGGAAGTAAATTTATGTGGTTGCGTTCAACTTCATCAACCGTTGTGAGTCAGTTGATTGATACTTTTATTGTGCAATTTGTTGCATTCGTATTGCCAGGTGTTTGGACCTATTCTGAATTTGCCAAAAATGCGAGTTTTGCTTATACCTTAAAAATCATAATTGCCATCTGCTTAATTCCCTTGATTTTGGTATTACATAAAGTTCTTGATTCTTATTTCGGGAAGGAAGAAGCTGAAAAAATGATCGAGAAAACGGCAAAAGAATCTTTACAGGAATAGGGCATTTAAAGCGGATACGTAATTAAATTTGTCCTTTTCAAAAAAGAAATTGTAATTTTGTAGCATGACAGATAAACGAACTGAGCTCAGTGAATTAGGAGAATTTGGCTTGATTGATAAGCTAACACAGGGATTTACAACACATGTTTCAAATACAATAAAAGGTGTAGGTGATGATGCTGCTGTTATTTCTATTTCTGAAGAAGAAGCGCTTTTGGTTTCAACGGACGCCTTGTTAGAAGGTGTGCATTTTTCCCTGATGTATACTCCTTTAATGCATTTAGGCTATAAGGCGGTAGTTGTTAATTTATCTGATATTTATGCCATGAATGGCGAAGCACAACAAATCACTGTTTCAATTGCCGTTTCAAATCGATTTCCTTTAGAAGCTTTAGAAGAATTATATGCTGGTATCAAAAAAGCATGTGATTTCTACAAAGTGGACTTAGTTGGTGGAGATACAACCTCCTCTTTATCTGGTTTAATGATTTCAATTACAGCTATTGGAAGAGCGAAAAAAACAGAAGTAGTATATAGAAATGGTGCAAAAGAACATGACTTATTAGTTGTTTCGGGTGATTTAGGTGGAGCATATATGGGCTTACAATTACTTGAGCGCGAGAAAGAAGTTTTCAAGGCAAATCCGAATATTCAACCTGATTTAGATGGACAAGATTACTTATTGGAACGCCAACTGAAGCCTGAAGCAAGAAAAGATATTATAAAATTATTGAAAGATTTGGAAGTAAAACCAACTTCAATGATTGATGTTTCTGATGGATTAGCTTCTGAAATTTTTCATTTATGTAAAGCTAGTAAACTTGGTTGCACTATTTATGACGAGAAAATTCCAATCGATGCAAAAACCTCAATTGCAGCCATAGATTTCAATATTGATCCAATAACAACCGCTTTAAATGGCGGAGAAGATTACGAGTTACTTTTTACTGTTGCGCAAAGTGATTATGAAAAAATTCTTGGAAATCCACATTTATCAATTATTGGTCATATTACTGATGCAGCAAGTGGAATTAATTTAGTGGACAAACAAGGGGCATTGATTCCTTTGAAAGCACAAGGTTGGAACCATTTTGAGGAATAAGAATACAACGATTTAAATCACCCAACTTTCTCAATCGATAAGTCTTGATCCTTAAAATTAAGTACTTTTTTTACTGTTTCTTTAATTCCATTTAAATCAAAACCACATTCAGCGTGCAATTCATCTTGTGTTCCATGATGAATGTACTTGTCTGGGATACCAATTCTGACAACTTGAGACTTGTAATTATTATCTGCTAAAAATTCTAGTACAGCACTTCCCATTCCTCCCATCAAACAACCATCTTCAACAGTGATGACTTTATCGAATTTAGAGAAAACTTCATGTAATAAAATTTCATCAATTGGTTTTACAAAACGCATATCGTAATGTGCAGCAGAAATTCCACTTTCTTTCAAATCTTGAACCGCTTGCTGAGCTGTATTTCCAACATGACCAATTGTTAAAATAGCGATATCAGTTCCAGAAGAAACTTTTCTTCCAGTTCCTACTTTTAAAGCTTTTAAAGGAGTTTTCCATTCCAACATCACACCATTTCCTCTCGGATAACGGATAGTGAAAGGTCCCATGTTTTCTTGCTGTGCAGTGAACATCAAATTTCGCAATTCTTCCTCGTTCATAGGTGCAGACACAATCATATTTGGAATCATGCGCATATATGCAATATCGTATGCTCCGTGATGCGTTGCACCGTCAGCTCCAACCAAACCACCGCGATCTAAACAGAAAACTACGTTTAAGTTTTGTAAGGCAACGTCGTGCAATACTTGATCGTAAGCACGTTGCATAAAAGAAGAATAAATGTTACAGAATGGAACCATTCCTTGCGTTGCCAAACCTGCAGAGAATGTCACGGCGTGTTGTTCCGCAATACCAACATCAAACGAACGATCCGGCATCGCTTCCATCATAAAAGTCAAAGAACAACCAGAAGGCATCGCAGGTGTAACTCCCATGATTTTTTCGTTTTTCTCAGCTAATTCAACAATAGTGTGACCAAAAACATCTTGATATTTTGGTGGTTCTGGCGATTTAGGAACAACTTTAATGATTTCACCCGTTTCTTTATTGAAAACTCCCGGTGCATGCCATTTTGTTGGATTTCCTTCCTCGGAATATTTGTAACCTTTCCCTTTCATTGTGATGCAATGCAACAACTTTGGGCCAGGAATATCTTTTAAATCTTCTAATATTTTTGCTAAACCAACTACATCGTGCCCATCAACTGGACCGAAGTATCTGAAATTTAAAGCTTCGAATAAATTACTTTGCTTTAGTATAGAACCTTTTAAGGCAGTAGAAATTTTAGAAACAACTTTTTGAGCATCTGGACCAAATTTAGAGATTTTCCCCAACAATTTCCAAACGTCATCTTTTACTTTATTGTAAGTATGTGAAGTTGTTATATCTGTCAAATATTCTTTTAAGGCACCTACATTTGGGTCAATGGACATACAATTGTCGTTCAAAATCACCAATAAATTTGCATCTTTCTCAAAACCGGCATGGTTCATTCCTTCAAAAGCCATTCCAGCGGTCATCGAACCATCACCAATTACAGCAATGTGTTGACGATTTTTTTCACCTTTGTAACGATTCGCAACTGCCATTCCAAGTGCTGCAGAAATAGAAGTAGAGGAGTGACCAACACCAAAAGTGTCGTATTCACTTTCAGAACGCTTCGGGAAACCAGAAATTCCGCCTTTGATACGATTCGTATGAAAACGTTCGCGTCTACCAGTTAAGATTTTGTGTCCATAAGCTTGATGTCCTACATCCCAAACTAATTGATCGTAAGGTGTATTGAACACATAATGTAGAGCAACCGTCATTTCAACCACACCAAGGCTTGCACCAAAATGCGAGTTGCCAATTTCTGAGATTACATCAACAATATATTGGCGTAATTCATCTGAAACTTGTGGCAAATCTTCCAATTTAAACTTCTCTCTTAAATCAGAGGGAACTTCAATTTGATTTAAATATGGTCCTGCTTTGTATGGAGTCATGCTGTCGTATATTTTACAAAGTTATGAAAAACTGTTAAGTTAAACAACAGAATAACGTCAATTTTGTTCATTTATTCGCACAGAGAATTAGAAAAAAGCTTCATTTTATTATTTTACAATGCTACGATTTCACTTTTAAAAACAAATAAAGTTTAATTTAGCAAAGTAAAAAATAAAAAAATTATGGATACATATTACGACCCAAAAGACTTAAATAAATTTGGTAAAATTGCTGATTTTGAACCTAAATTGGCAAAGAAATTCTTTGATTATTATGGCGAGGTTTTTAAAGAAGGTGCCTTAACTGAACGTGAAAAATCCTTAATTGCTTTGGCTGTTGCGCATACTATTCAATGTCCATATTGTATTGATGCTTATACCCAGGATACGATGGAAAAAGGATGCGATGAGGCACAATTAATGGAAGCAGTGCACGTTGCTGCAGCAATTCGTGGAGGTGCATCCCTTGTTCACGGAGTACAAATGATGAATAAATACAAAGAATTATCGATGTGAAAAAATCACTCAAAGGAATTGGTCACGAGTTTTCTCAATCGGACAAACAATTAGAGCTCTTGCAAATTGCAGGTTTAAGCCCGTTTCAAGAAAAATTATTGGAAATAAAATTGTTCCCGCTAAAAAGCAAAGCTTTAGAGATTATGCAAATTAACTTGGGAAAAATGTGCAATCAAGTGTGCAAACATTGTCACGTTGATGCTGGTCCAGATCGAAAAGAAATCATGACTCGTGAAACCATGATGTTATGTTTAGATGTCATCAGAAAAACTGAAGTGCACACCATTGATTTAACAGGTGGAGCACCAGAAATGAACCCACATTTTAGATGGTTTGTTGAGGAATTATTCAATTTAGGAAAAAAGATCATTGTTCGCTGTAATTTGACAATTATTTTAGCTAACAAAAAGTATTCTGATTTACCAGAATTTTTCAAAAAACATGGAGTTGAAGTTGTATCTTCTCTACCCTATTTTAGTGCTGTAAAAACTGATTCTCAAAGGGGAGAAGGTGTTTTTGAAAAAAGTATACAAGCACTTCAACTATTAAATGAAGTTGGTTATGGTAAAGAAAATAGTGACCTAATTTTAAATTTAGTTTACAATCCGTCTGGCGCTTTTATGCCACCAGCACAACAAGCTTTAGAAAAAGAATTTAAGCAGAAGTTGAAAACGGGCTTTGATATTAATTTTAATTCTCTATTCGCCATTACAAATTTACCAATCAACCGCTATTTAGATTTTCTAATTTCTTCTGGGAATTACGAAAAATACATGGAAAAATTAGTCAATTCTTTTAATCCACTTGCAGCCGAAAATGTAATGTGCAGAACAATGCTTTCTGTTTCTTGGGATGGCTTTTTATACGATTGTGATTTCAATCAAATGTTAGATTTAAAAATTGCAGGCAAAGGAAAACATTTGAGTGATTTTAATCTAAGTGAATGTGAAAACAGGTCGGTTATTGTTAACCAACATTGCTACGGTTGCACAGCAGGTGCAGGCTCAAGTTGCGGTGGAACAGTTATTTGATTATGAAAGAAAATCTCCTAATAATCTTTGTCAAAAATCCTGAACTAGGAAAGGTCAAAACACGATTGGCAGAAGGAATTGGGAATGAAAAGGCCCTGGAGGTTTATTTGCAATTATTAGCGTTAACAGAAAAAGTTACACAGGAATTTACAAACGCTTCCCTTCACATTTACTTTACAGAGCATGAAGATAAAAACTATTGGAGTGAACACCAACATTTTATACAACAAGGAAAAGATTTAGGTGAAAAAATGCAAAACGCATTTGAAAATGGCTTCAAATTAGGATTTAAAAATATTGTAGGAATAGGTTCAGATTTACCAGATTTATCTGTAGAAATTTTACAAAACGCATTTGATTTTTTGAAAATGAATGATACTGTTTTTGGCCCCGCAAAGGATGGCGGTTATTATCTTTTAGGAATGAAAAAAATTCAAAAATGTATATTTCAAAACAAAGCTTGGAGCACTGATTACTTGTTGAACGACACACTAATTGAGTTGAAAAATAATAAAATTACCTTTTCTAAAAAATTACCATTATTAAATGATATTGATACCCGACAAGATCTTCAAGAATTAAAAGGCAATTTTTTTAAAAGTTAACTTAAATATCGTGCAGATTTTGTCACAACACTCTATATGTTAGATTTAGTGATAAATCCATTGATTTAATAAAATTTTTTATATTTACCAATCAAAATTGGTGCTTGAGCAATTTAATCGACATAGAATATTTATTCAAAACTTACTATAAGCGTTTGTTCCGGGTAGCCTTCCAATTTGTTTCAGATGAACATGCAGCAGATGACATTGTGCAAGAAGTTTTTATTCATGTTTGGAACAAACGTGAAGAATTGAACATTACTACAACAGTTGAAGGATATCTTGTGAAATCAACTGTAAATCGCGCATTAAATTACTTGGAGAAAAACAAAAAAATGGTGAAAGTTGAAATTCAAGACCATTTGGAAATAGACCATGCTCTGCATCAATTAAAGGAAAGTAATTACGATCAAGAAATTCTACAACAATTAATAAGCGATTGTTTGGATAATCTTCCCCCTAAATGCAAGGCAATATTTGTTTTAAGTCGTTTTGAAGGAATGAAGAATAAAGAAATAGCTGAACATTTAGGTGTTTCAATAAAAACTGTTGAAAACCAGATGACTATTGCGCTGAGTAAACTTAATTCTGACCTAAAACCAAAGATTCAGCACCTTTTCCCTGAAATGTTATTTCTATTTGCAATTATTTTTCAACTATTTTAGGGGTAAAAGCTTTTTTTTTTGTCTTAGTATTAATCAGTTATTAAATTCTGACATGGATAATATCATACAAAAAGTAATTTCAGGAAATGCTTCACAAGAAGAGCGCTCTCATTTAGATGCTTGGATAGCCATTTCTGAAGATAACAAGAAATATTTTGACAAACAAAATCTTTTGTGGGATGTTGTTGGTAAAGGAGCCTATACACCTGAAGTTGATGTAAACAAAGCATTTGCAAGATTTACTGCAACCATTGAAAATCAATCAGCTACTTTTGCGCAAAGAAGTTTCATGATTTATAAAATTGCGGCACTTTTCATTTTAGTTATTGGATTTGGAGGTATTTACTTTCTTTTCAATGCATCCAATGAAATTATACACACACAATCTGCGAAGGCTAATCAAGAAAAAAATCAACTTGAGCAAACTAACACGCAACTTGCAAACGAATCCAATACGATTAAAGTTTCATCTGAAAAATTAAATCGCTTCCAAAAAAGAAATGATTCTGTTAGTTACAATGAGATTGAATTAGTAGATAGTTCTTCTGCGAAAATTAGTACAACGAGTGTGTTGAAAGTTTTAGATCACAGTCCTAGCCAACCACGTATTGCAAGTTTATCTGGAGCTGGATTGTTTGATATCAAACCTTCAGATAAAGATTTTATCTTAGAAACAAGCGATTTGAAAATAAAAGTTCAGGGAACAAAATTTAAAATCAACACCGAAACACCAGAAAATCTTTTTGTTGAAATTTCTGTTGAAGAAGGTTTTATGGAGGTTTTCGAAAAAGCAAATCCTTCTAACAAAGTAACTATTTCTTCTAAGGAAAAATACATATATGATATTGTAAATCATACTTTTGTTGAAAAAACTGAAGTAAAAATTGAACCATCAAAATGGTCAAAATTTGTTTCTAAAATGTTTCATAAAAGTCACTAAATAATCACCTATGAAAAGTCTTAACTACATACTAATATTCGCAGTCTTTTCAGTAGCTATTTTTCTGATTACTAATTCTCTTTCTTTTGATGCTCAAACAGGAGATAAGCAATTTGACGAAAAATTAAACGAAATAAACAAAGACGCATTGGCAGATTTAAAAGCCTTTAAATCAAATGTTGCTAATTTCTACCAAATTGACGAAACAGAAGTTTCTAATATGATGTCTGTGATGGAACCTGCAGAAATTATTTTAGCTATAGAAGTTGCAAAATTGGCAAATAAACCACTCACGGAAATTGTCAACCTTCATCGTGAAAACAAATCACTTGGTTGGAATAAAATATTGTTAAGCATTGGAATTAAAAAGAATTCAACTGAATTTAATGATTTGAAACAAATCAATATGCAAGAGATTAATCAACAAGAAACCACTATTAGTAAAAAATAACGATTAAATCTTAAATTACACCTAAAAAGAGACGAACATATTCACGTCTCTTTTTTTTTATTTCATTAAATTGATATGACCTACAAGGTTTTTCAATTCATTGTTTTCAATTGTCACAAAAGTAATTTTCCAAACGTAAATTCCATTCATCGCTAAATGATTATCATAGGTTCCATCCCAACCAATAGCAGCGTCAAAGCTTTCAAAGATTAGTTCTCCCCAACGATTAAAAATACTCAGATGATATGTACTTAAATCAATTCCATCGGTTAAAACAGGAGTAAATGTGTTATTAAACATATTTCCATCCGGAGTAAAAGAATTAGGAACATAATAAATTAATTCACCTGGAATATTAATTACTCGAACGATGCTATCACTGCAATTTGTGTTTGAAGCCAATAAACGCATGACTATTGAGTTTTCAGTACTAAATTCTAGGTTAAAAACTTCAACGTCATTGGTGTCAATTCCATTGATACTCCAATTCAAATTTACGTAATTACTTGAATTATTGAAGAAATCCAAACTAACATTTCCGCCTACATTAGAAACAATTTCATAGCTAAAATCTGCAATTGGACTTCCTAATACATGAATTACATTATTTAAATTGAGTTGATTCTGACACAAATCTGGTGAAATAGCAAGAATCTCAAAACCATAATTACCAGAGGTATTGAAACTTAGATTAACACTGTTTTGGTTTGTGAAAATTTGACCATCGCTAAAAGTCCAATTTAAGCTAGTTCCTGCAGGTAAAACAGTTGCTTCTATTTGCAAATTATACGGACTGCAAGCTGTTGAATCAAATGGAAGTACAGCAATCTCTGGCAAAGGGTTTAATGTAACAATTATAGAATCTCTAAAAACACAATTATTTGAACTTTCAACCTCACACCAATAAATTCCAGCATTTGAAGTTTGAATGGAAGAGTTTGAACTACCAGTGCTCCACAAAAAAGAATTCCACGAGCCGTTTGCATTTAAAGAGACATTTTGACCTTCGCAAACTGAAATATCTGCGCCTAAATTAAATTGAGGGTTACTCACAAAATTTAAGTTGATGATTGTATCAAAGGTACAAGCCTGTTGATCCTGTCCAATGATTTCAATTGTGAGTTGAGTATTTGAATTAATGTTTATTGTGGCTTGATTACTGTTCGGAATAATTGAATTTCCAACGGAGGTAAAAAGATATGAAAATAGTTGATTGCCATCTGACTGCAAAGGATTTACCTCCACCGAATATTGAGTTTCGGTACAAGGAATTAAATTTATTAATGGATCAAAAATTACATTTAAAAGTGTTACATCCACTTGAAAATAATTTATGGGACAAACTGACAACGAATTTGAAGTGTAGCGGTAGATACCTGATAAATCACTTTGAGTATCAAAAGTGCCTAAAATACCATTTGAAAGCGTTGAGGGGCCAGACCAAATACCATCATTTGGTACATTTGTGAAAAGATTCAAAAAATCGATATTTCCTTCGTTGAGGCACTTAGAAATTATTGTATCACTTGGGTTTTCAACAACCGTTATATGAACCGTTTCGGAATAATAATGATTATTATACTCCACCGTCAAAGTATAATCGCCTGCAAGATTAGCAAAAAACCCAGTATCAACTAAAGCTGTTCCCAAAGAAGAATTCCACTCTAAAATAGTTTGATTGTTCGGATCTGTCCAAATATATGAAGTCAAATTCTCATGAAAATAATGCAAATAAGTTGAATCTGTTTCACAAATTACCTCATCAGGAATAGTAATTTTCAAAGTTGGAAAGCAGATTTGTTGCAAATTGCTTAATCCACCAGTTGAGGCTGTAAATCCCCACAAAATTTGTGAATTGCCTGCAAACACATTATTGACAAGATCATTCGTATAAGAAAACCTTAAAAACCCGTCAAAATACATCTCAAGTACCTGCGTTGTTGGATTCCAAACAATCCTAGAGGTGTGAAAATTATTATCTTCTACATTTGCATTTCCTGGCAACAACGAAATTGCTGGTATCGCTGGCGGTAAGGAAACTTCTCCATTCAAAACCAATTGTGTATGATCATCTATTATATCAAAATAATCAGAATTATAATATGTATCAAACTCGATCGCTACAGATGGGTGAATTCCATCAGTGCCATTTGAGGTACCATAACCGAGCCCACCTCCTTCTTCTCCGTATGTATTTGAATTTGGAGCACGCATTAAAAATGCAAATCCATCTGCACCACCATCATTATTTCCTAGAAACATACAAAAAGTAGCATCAAAAGCTTGATTCAAATCAATGGTGTCTAAGTCCCAAACTGCACCTTGTTGCCAATTTGTATTACCAGTTAAAGTGAAACAAGTATCTGAAGAGGTACAAGTAGTGTTAGAAATATTTGGAATTGAAAACGCATTACCTATAACTTCAAAAGATTGTGCGAACATTTTAGAATAAATGCTACAGAACACAAAAAAGATAAGTAGAAGTTTTTGCATATTTAAGGTCATTTTGACACTAAGAATAAAACAAATATACACTTTTTATTAAAAAAACAAGCATGTTCCATTTTTCAATCTTTATAATATTCAAAATTTTTGTGTATGTTTGAAAAAATGAATTTGAAATGATGAAGCAAATTACTGTATGTGTCTTGTTTTGTACTTTTATGAAAATCACTTTTGGACAAAATGAGTATAGATCTTGTCAAAAAATTGAAGCAGTACAAGTGGCAATAAAAAGTTTACATTTTCAAGCTGTTGAAATAAATGAAAAAGAACGAAAGGAAATAATTTCATTATACTTAAATTTAGTGGACGATGATAATTATTTTTTTACGCTGGAAGATGAACAAAAATTGCAAAAATTTGCGTCTGAAAAAGGATTATGTGACGCATTTGAATCTTCCCTACTAGTTTATAAAAAATCATTAGAAAGATATGATTCTCTGACTTCAAATTTTTATAAAAAAGCAATTGTATTGAAAAAGGGTGAAAATTTGACAACAAATTCATCCAACAACAATCACTTAAGACCGAGTGAGAAAGAATTTAATAAACAACTTGAATTATCATTCAAACTAGATTATTTAAATTCGGTAAGTTCTAAATTTTCTTCAGATTCAACATTAGAAAAGAAAATTACTTCAAAATTAGATGTGGAAATTCGTAACAAATTAGCTCAAAGCGAAAAAAAATTTATTTCCAGAAAATTAAGTAATTCGCAAGAAATCGAGTCCGATTTAATGAACGATTTTCTAAATGCTATTGCCTTGCGCTTTGATCCACATTCAGGTTATTTTTCTACAGCAACTAAGGAAGCCTATGAAGAAGAATTATCAAGTGAACGCTTGGTCTATGGAATTCAATTTATTGAAAACGAATCATTTGACATTGAAGTAACTGCATTGACCCCAGGGAGCTCCGCTTGGAATTCAAATGAAATACTTGAAGGTGATATTTTATTAGAATTAACTGACTATAAAGGTGTTAAACATGAACTTAACAACAAGGGGATGTCTTATTTAAGTAACATTTTAACAAATCCTGAAGGCAAGGAAGCAAGTTTTAAAGTTAAACATAAAAATGGTAGTATTTCTCAAGTCAAATTAGTGAAGACTAAAGTCGAGAATACAGATAATTCTTTCACAGGTTACGTTTTAAAAGATGAGATAAATAAATTTGGATATATTGCATTGCCTTCCTTTTATACAGATTTTGAGGGAGATGCTCAATTGGGTTGTGCAAATGATGTTGCTAAAGAAATTCTCTTACTCAAAAAAGATAGCATTCAAGGTTTGATTTTGGATTTGAGAAATAACGGTGGTGGATCACTCAAGGAGGCAATTGAACTTTCAGGTTTATTTATAGACGAAGGTCCAATGTCTATTTACCAACCAAAAACTGAAAAACCATATTTACTTAAGGATATGAATAGAGGGACAGTTTACAATGGTCCTCTAATTGTTTTGGTAAACAGCATGAGTGCTTCTGCCTCTGAATTTTTTGCTGGCTGTATGCAAGATTATCAAAGAGCATTAATTGTTGGTGATCGAACATACGGAAAAGGAACTGCACAGTCCATTTACCCTGTTAGCCAAAATGCTAATAACCAAGATTTTGTAAAGGTAACAAACGGTAAATTTTACCATGTTTCTAGCCGTTCAAACCAAGAGCAAGGTATCATTCCAGATATTTCTTTAGAGGATGTTTATTCAGAAATTGATTATTATCTAGAATCAAACGAATTATATCATTTAAAAAATGATAGTACAAGCAAAAAAACAATTTTTAAAGCTTTGGCAATAAAAAACAAAAACACATTAATTGAAAAAAGCAAAAACAGAACTAGCGTTTCACCAACGTTTACTCAAATTAAAAAGAACGCCAAATCTTTAGCAAAAAGAGTTCAGGAAGATCAAAAAATCCCTCTTGATTTAGAATCATTTTTAGTTTACCGCGCCGAAAATGAAAAATTTTGGGACGAAGTTTACAAGGATGAATTGGATAATGCAAACACATTTGAGGTGAAGAATCATGCTTTTGCGAATAAATTACTCAATTTGAATGAAAGCGAACAGAAATTTAATCAAAAAATAAAAGAAGGTATCCAAAAAGATATACTACTCCATGAAACATTTCTTATTCTTAAAGATTTTTTTAGTTTAGCTCAATAAATTTCTAAACTTCAAAAAAAATATGTATGTTTGAAAAATAAACCACATTAAAATATTTTATGAAACAAATCATTACTAGCCTTGCCCTTATTTTTTCTTTTACCCTTTTGGCTCAAAGTCCTGTAGAGTATATGAATCAAATCAGTTCTGAATTTAAAGCGATTCAAAGCGCAACTTGGGATTACACAAAAAGTGTAGCCAAAAATAAAAGTGCTCGAAAAGTTGACAAAAATCGTGTAGAATTAGCTAAAACCATCGCTAAATCGATTGAAAAAGTTAAAAAAATAGCAGATTTTAATGGGTCAGGATATTATAGAGATTCTGTATTATCCTATTTAAATATGAATTTAGCAGTGGTTTCTCAAGATTATGAAAAAATCATGAATCTGGAGGAAATTGCTGAGCAATCTTATGATTTAATGGATGCATACATGGCTGCACAAGAGGCGGCAAGCGACAAATTAGCACAGTATGGTGAAATGGTAGATGTTGAAGAACATAAATTTGCCAAAGAAAATAACATCAATTTAATCGAATCATCTGATAAAATTGGATTACGATTGAAAAAAGCAGGAGAAGTTTACGATTATTACAACCCCGTTTATTTGATTTTTTTCAAAGCCTACAAACAAGAAGCATATCTATCAGACGCATTGACAAAAGGTGATGTATCAGGTATGGAACAAAATAAATCTAGTTTATCTTCTGTTTCACAAGAAGGTTTGGGGAAATTAGATGCGGTAAAAGATTTTAACGGTGATTTAAGTTTAAAAAATGTGTGCATTGATATGCTAAAATTCTACCAAGAGGAAGCAGATAAGCATTATCAAGTATTGATTGATTTTCAAACAACCAAGGAAGGTTTCGAAAAAGCAAAAGCAAATATTGAATCTAAAAAGGATACTGAACGCACGCAAGAAGATATCGATAATTACAATGCAATGGTGAAGGAGTACAATACAAAAACAGCCGAATTTAACAGTACAATTAATGATTTGAATAATAAAAGATCAAAATTACTGAATGCATGGAATAATGGTAGTGCTAATTTCACAAATAAGCATATCATGCAATAAAAAAGTTTAAGAAAATTTTAATCAAGTGCTGTGAATTTCACAGCTTTTTTTGTTTTATTTATTGTCACTCAAAAAGCGTTTCCATTCAGAAGCTTGATGTTCATTCATGACACGCGGAAACTTATTTTGAGAACCAAGTTTTCCCATTTTTTCCATGAATTTATAAAACAAATCGGTTTTTACACATTGTAAAGTTGGGGTATTTAAACTAGCTTTACGAACTGATTTATAGTCGTCATTTAATTTACCCAACTGGTAATCCAATTTTTGAATGAATAAATCCGTATCGATAAATTCATTTGAACCCACACTCCAAACATGGCGTTGATTTAAAAAATCAATGTAAATACAAAACTCTTGTACGTCCACTTCCATTTCTTGTCCAACATGCTCTAAAGCTTGATTGATATTGTCTAATGATAAATGCTCTCCTACTAAACTCAAATATTGTTTGATACGTCCAGTAATTTTTATTTGTCTTCCTTTTACATCTGTAAATTGAACCAAATCACCAATAATATATCTCCATAATCCTGCGTTGGTAGAAATGATGAGTGCATAATCAACACCACTTTCAACCTCATCAACAGTTAGAGCTTTGTAACGATTAATTAATTTTCCATCAGTTGTGAAATGCTTGTCATCAAAAGGAACAAATTCATAAAAGATTTCATTGTTCAAAAGCAATTTCATGGAACTAGAATTGGGAATACTTTGATAAGCAAAATAACCTTCACTAGCAAGATAGGTATCTAATAAATGAACTTTTTGACCCGAAACTTGTGCCATTCGTTTCAAATAGGGTTGCATAAACACTCCCCCATGTACATAAACGTGAAAGTTAGGCCAAATCTCGTGAATAGATTTTAATTTATGATGATCAATGATACGTTCCATCAACATAATACACCAACTTGGAACTCCAGCAACAATTCCGATATCCCAATTTGGTGCTTGCTCAACCATTTTGTCGAGTTTTTTATTCCAATCCTTAATATCTGCTATTTTGTTACTTGGCTGGGTAAATGGAGAAGCAATCCACGAGGTATGTTTTTTCAAAATACCGCTTAGATCTCCCTCAATATGGTTTTCTATGGAATTTAATTCTGTTGAGCCACCAACTACCAAAATTGATTTCTGAAAAAATTCTACGGGTAAATCCAACTGATGCAAGGTCATGATTTGCTTCATGCTTGTTTTTTGGAAGGATTTTATGGTTTCTTTGGTGATTGGTATGCGTTTGCTTGGCGATCCAGTCGTACCGGAAGAAAGGGCATAATATTGAATTTTTCCTGGCCAAGTATGATCTTTTAATCCATCAATTGAACGATGCAGCCAAGTTTGATAAAATTCATCGTAATCAACCATCGGAACTTCCTTTTGGTAATCTTGAATCATTTGTTCACTTTTAAGCAAACTCATGAAATCATGATTCTTCCCAAAGTCCGTTTTTTTTGCCTTTTCTAATAAAAATTTAAGTGATTTGACTTGATAATCAAAACTTAAGCCTTTATTGTAATTTCGTTTAAATCCAATTTCAGCAGTTTTTTTAAGAAGTCTTCCAATAATTTTCATCCAAAGATTGATTTTTAACGAAACTCAAAGATAGTGTTTTTTAGAATACTGAAATAATTCTACCTATTATTTTACTAAATTATCAGTATTTTGCACTTTTTAACTTCTCGATTCATCTGTTAACTTTTAAACTTAAAAAAAAATAGTATCTTCATACAGAAAAATTAAACTGAATTTGAAAAAAATCTTACTTATATTTTGTGTATTATTATCTTTTATATCTGAAGGTCAATTATTTACATTTAAGAATATCAATCACAAAAATGGTTTAAGTTTATCATCTGTCCTGTCCATTTCGCAAGATAAATATGGATACATCTGGATTGGAACGGATGGTTTTGGTTTGCAACGATATGATGGTAAAACAGTGAAATCTATAACTTTAGATGAAAACGACAATGAACATCATGTAACAAGTATTGACGCAACAGAAGATGGAATTTATTTCTCCTCTCAATATTTGGGATTTTATCATTACAAAGACAATAAGTTAAATAAAATAGCTGAAAATCATAAAGATTTTGGAGAAAGATTCGGAATCAAAAAAATTGGAAATTCAATTTTATTGGTTGGCTCAAAAAAAATGAAATTACTTCAAAAGGGTAAACTTATTTCTGAAATTTCTTTTCCAAATTGGTCAGGTGACATTGTGCAAATACAAAAGATTACTGGCGGATTGCTTGTAATAACAGAAAATTATGCCTTTCATGTGACAGAAAATAAAATAGAATATTTAAATTCTTGGCTCAAACAAAAAATTAAACCCATTGCCTGTCGTTTTTTTGAAAATAAAATAGAATTTTTTCAATTGAATAATGATTCAAAAACGGTTGTATATTTGAATAAAACTGGAGAAATTTTTTCTAAAGAAAATAAAAAATTACGAAGTGTAATTGCCACTCCATTTAAAAGGATTGCCTCCACTGAAAAACATATTTTTGGCCTTACAACTACAAATCAAATTTATTTTTTTAAAAACAACTCATTTCGATTCATTCCTAAAAACACAAGTAAATCGAATATTGCGTTTAATAACGTTTACATTGATGTTAATAATGACTTTTGGGCCAGTTCATCCAATTCAGGAATAACGAAAATTTCGGATGAACCCTTTACAAAAATTGAACTAGATGAAGTTTATAGAAATCCGCTCATAAGTTTTATCTTCAAGACAAAAGGCAATGAAATCTTTATAAGTACATTTGAAAATAAAACTTTTTACAGCTCTTATAGTTTACCAACATTTAGTTCCTTCGATTTAAGAATTTACGCAAAAACAAAATTTCAAAATGAAGATATATTTGCCACAAATAAAGGGATTTATAAATTCAATGGTGCAAATTTTATACCTATAAAAGGAACAACTTCGAAGGAGAAAATAATTTTTATTTTCGCGGACGAAGAAAACATCTACTATTGTCCAGAAGGAAAAGGTTTATTTGTATATAGTTCTCTTACTAAAAAAACGACTCAACTTTTAAATCCTGTTCAAGCTAGTCACATATATACTGCCCAAATCAATTTCAATCATACAGGAATTTACTTTGGAACAAATAATGGAATTTACGAATGTGTACCAAAAACAAATTTAATTAAACACATTAGTTCGCGTTTCAAAACAAAAGGAAGTTATTCCGGAGTTTCTTGCGTCGATAGTCATGGAACAATTTGGTTTACATATGACAAAAAAATTATCGGAATTACCAAACGAGATGAATATTTGGTAATTGAAGATAAAAAATATTTCAAATCGACCTTGTTTTTTACTTTAAACGCAGATCCATATGGCAATCTTATTATTGGGACAAATGTTGGCATTACCAAACTCAAAATTGATTATTTAGGAAATGTAATAAACCATTTTGAATACAATTATAACAATGGTTTTAATGGTTACGAAACACACATGCGATCTTGTTTTCAAGACGAAAAACTTATTTATGTGGGAACAATTGAAGGTATGTATTCTATCAACACAGAGAAATTGGAATACCTTCCTAATCCACCAATGCCATTAATTTTTCAACTCAATGAAAAAAAGAACCCAAATTTGAATTCCGATGAAGATTTGATAAAAATTTCATTCTTGGCACTAAATCCAAAACTTACTGGAATTCAATATACTTATCGATTGAAAGGGAAGTCTCCCTATTGGAGTGAACTAACACCTAAAACGGAAGCCTACTTTTCTAATTTATCTGATCAAGAATATATTTTTCAAGTGCGTTCTACTTACGATGGATTAACATTTAGTCCGATTGCAAGTTACAAAATTGTAAAAAACACTCCATTTTGGAAAACTAAGTGGTTTATTTTACTTTTAGTTTTATCCATCGCCTTAGCAAATATAATTGTTTTGGACCGGTCCAAAAGCTTTGAACTAAGTCAAATTATCGAAAATCAAGATGTTGAAATTAGTAGTAAAATTCGCAGCATCATACTCGCTTTTGGTGTTATTGCTAATTCTGGTACCCATTACTTTGTTTCTTTTATAGAAAAAGATTTGCAGCAATATCTTGTTTTAAATGTGATAGTTGCATTAATTCTAATTTTATTGTTTCTTTTATCTATTTACAAACATCTTTTTTCAAGATTAAATAAATACATCCTTCAAATTGGTTTATTTACAATTGTAGGTCAATGTTATTTATTAGCTTATTTCTCTGCCATTCATCCGATTTATGTCGTAATTATTGCACTATGTACAGCGTTGATTCCGTTCATTTTCAATAAAATTTCACAAGTAATTATTTTCTCTATCTTTCAGCTAATTTCAGTAATTTCAATAATATTTTTAGTAGAAAATGCTGTTTACAACGAAATTTTATTTTTAATAGCCATAATAGTTTCTGTTTGCTTGTCTGTTTTTACCACCTATATTAGAAATGAATCCTTACAAAAATTGATGTTTATTTCAGGAATTGTAAATAAAGGAAACATCATTGCAATTGCCTATAATCAAACAAATAACATAACTTATTTCAGTGAAAATAGTTTGACAAATCTGAATATTAATTCAAGTCAATATCTGGGAAAAAACATTTCGGAACTAAACAAATACATAGTTAAATCACTTTTAAATAGAAAGATAGATTTAGCAACAGAATTTAAGGATGATCAAAGTCACATCCTTCCAATGAAAAAACCTGATGGAACTATTGTTTGGATGGAATGGGCTTGTAAGGTTTTTTCAAATAAAATTAAAGTAGTTTTTGGTCAAGATATTACAGAGCGTATAAAAATCGAGAACAATTACGAGTCCCTAGTGGAAAATGCACAAGACTTGATTTATTATGTTGATGTAAATGGAGTTTTCATTTTTACTAACACAAAATTCAAGGAAATTTTAGATTATGAAGAAAGTGAATTAATTGGAAGGGACGCTGTATTTATCGTTAATGAACTGCAGCAGCAGAGAGTTAGAGATTTTTACGCAAATCAATTCAACAAGCAAACATTAAATACATATAATGAAGTTTTAGTTCGGAAAAAAGATGGTTCAGAAATTTGGATTGGTCAAAATACCACAATCTTATATGCTTTAGGTTCAACAAAAATAGTGAAAGGCTTTTTGTGCATTGCACGCGATATTACTGAAAAACGCAGCCAACAAGACTTAATTGAAAGTCAAAATGAAAGCATTACTGCTAGTATAAACTATGCGCAAAAAATACAAAGCAATTTGTTACCACACGAAGTAAAAACAAAAGAAATCTTCAGTGAATTCAAAGCCTTTTATAAGGCAAAAGATATCGTAAGCGGCGATTTTTATTGGCTCGAGGAACTTGAAAATAAGCTTATATTTGTTTTGGCGGATTGCACTGGTCATGGAGTTCCTGGGGCTTTTATGACTTTGTTGGGAATTAACCTTCTAAATCAAATTATCATTGAGGATAAAACTTTTGAACCACATCTTATATTATCTAAATTAGACGAAAAATTAAATCAAGTTTTACCACGTGAAGGAAATTCGAGTTTAAGAGATGGAATGGAAATGACCGTGTTTATTTATGATAGAGTTGCAAAAAGGTACGATTTTGCCTGTGCCGGTGGAAAGTTTATTGCGAAAATCGGACCTGATTTTGAAATATTTAGAGGAGAATCAAAACACATTGGAGACACACCTGAGTCAAACTTCACGAGATATAATACCTATACAATTACGCAACAAAACGTTGAAGGATTTTACTTTTTTACCGATGGAATTCAAGATCAATTTAGTGAAAGTACTGCTAAAAAATTCACGCTTAAAAGATTGTTAGAGCTCTTAAATAAAATCCCAGATGCAACTATAAACGAAGTTGTTGATGAAGTAGCTGATAAACACTACAAATGGAAAGGTAGTGCCGAACAGACGGATGATATTACTTTTATAGGTTTGAAATTTTAATTATCGAAATTAGTATTTAAATCAATAAAATAGATTTCGAAAACAAAAAAAGTAGGCTTTCCTTAAAACCTACTTGCGATAATTATTATTAACGATAACGTGTCTAATTATAATAACTCACTTAAAGAACTCTTATTGAAATAACTTAAGATTTCCTTTCTATCACCATCAAAGTAATTTTTCAAAAGGTAATCAGCTAAATATTCTCGGTATTGAATATGTGTAATTCTTGGCAAATAAATAAATCCTTTTCCGTGAGCTTTGTGCTTGATAAACTTCTTTTTTTCTAAAATACGAACAATGGTCGAAGTTGTGTTGTAAGCAGGTTTTGGTTCCTCGTACAGCTCTAAAATCTGGTGGACTGAAGCTTTTTCCAGTTTCCATAATTTAAGCATTACTTGTTCTTCTGCAGGAGTTAAACGTTCCATAATTACAAATTTTAGGCGTTTACAATTTCAATTTTTTACGAATATCAGTTGGAATTCCGTCTTTATGTAAATAAATATTAATTGTTTTTAAGTTGAAATAATGTTCAGACACATACAAATATCCTTGTGGGAAATTTTCTGTACCCCAAGAGTTTTTCACCAATAAAAAGCGTGTTCCATTTTGGTCTTTGTAAATACCAGTGATGTGCATTCCGTGGTCATCAGTCGTTTTTTTGTTGTCATAACCTTCTTGACGCATTTCTGGAGTAATAACCAATTCTTTTGTCGGATTCAAGAAAGCATTTGATTTTTTATCAGCTCCCGCGTTGTTAAAGTTCTTATTATCTCTGCCAGCAACTTCAATTGTTGAGGGATCTTCTGGAACAATTGCAATACCGTTTCTAAAACTGAATCCTTTTTCCGAAACGTCAGCTCCCCAGGCAATTGAATAACCATTTTTCAAAGCATTTTCGACAACAGTCATCATATCTGGCAAAGCAACATTATAGCTATTTCCCCAAGCCCAGTTATCTGGAATTGCCAATTGGCATAAACTATTCATTTCATGGTTAGTGAATGAAGTTATTGAAACATAATCATCCATGTTTAATTTCAATGATTCAGCATAAGATTTTGGCGTATATTTTTTTCCTTGAAATTCGAATTCCTTAGGGTCTTTTCCTAAATAGGCGTCTAAAACTCCAGCTAAAGCATTTTTCCATGCACCAGTTAAACCACCACCATTTGAAGAAGTTGAAAATTTCATTAAACCATCAACTGCCCCGTTTAAAACAGCATACATTTCGCTATGATCGTGTTCGTCTTTCCCGTAGTTTAATCCTCCGTAAACACTTGTTGGAACAATTCCGTAATTTCTTATTACATAAGGAATATCATGAAACGCTCCTCCTTCTGAAAAATTACCTTTTCCATCTAAACGAATAAATTTTTCTGCTTTTGCTTCATATGCTTTTCTAACAACATACATCTGAGATAAAGAAGCTGGTGCTTTATTTCCCTTTCTAATCAATTCAGACTCAAAAAATGATAATGCTGAAAAGCTCCAACACGTTCCGGTATATCCTTGATCTTGCACTGGTGTTGCATCTAAATGAGCAATTTTCGTAAAAACGTAATTGCTATTTTCAGCATTTTTAGTAGTTTCTTGTGCAAAATTGAAAGTTGCAAGCAAGAAAAGTCCAACTACTAACGTTAGTTTTTTCATAAGTACAATAATTAAAAAGTATGTAAAGATATAAAAATCAATCAATAAACAAGTTTATTATGACTGAAATTTTAAAAAATTAAAAGTATTCTAATGTTTTATTTCAATAAAATCAATACCGAAAGTACTCAGTTCTTCCAAAATTGGTTCATAAATTTCAGGAATAACGGGTATCTGAACTCCAGATAATTTAATTTTTTCCGTCAAAATCATTTTAGCAGCAATCGCAACAGGCAAACCAACTGTATTACTCATGGAGGTATACACTTGATTTTCTCCAATATTCACCATTGATGAGGTAATTTTTTGTTGTTTTCCATTAAAATCAGCAATAAACTCATGATACATCACCAACATATCTTTGTCTTCTGGTTTTAAGGTCCATTTTTGAACTAAAATTTTCTCCAATAATTGCGCTGGAGTTGCATTCTTAAATCCAATTATTTTGCTATCATCAAATAAATCGAGCCAAGCAAATCTCTCAAACAATTCTTTATTTCCTTTCGTGTAAAGTCGATCAAATTTGTCCTCAACTGACTCATCTTCCATGTATGGAAGGTAAGTGTTCAAAAATGTTCGTGCCGTTAAATTTTCCGCCTCGTCAATGATGTATGAATCATCGGTCATTCCCAATTGTACAAAAATATTCCAAGCTTCACAGTATCCCGTTCTTCTTAAAGTTCCTCTAAAAATGGTTTGAATGTCGTCAATTCCGTAAATGGATCTATAAGAAAGTGAATCACGATTTGAATATCCTTCAAAGCTACCGAAACCATCAATTTCTATGGTGTCCAAACGCGTAAAAAGTTGGTTGTATGGAATGTATTTGTATCTCCCGTTACGAATAAATTTAGCGGCACTTCCTTGACCTGCTAAAACAACATTTCTTGGATTCCAGGTAAATTTATAATTCCAAGGATTATCATCACTTTCTGGTGACATCAAACCTCCACAATATGATTTAAAACTTAAAACTTCACCACCTTCAGCTTTAATTTCATCAATGATTTTCATCGCACTCATGTGGTCGATTCCTGGGTCAACACCAATTTCATTTAAAATTAAAACTCCTGCTTCTTTTGCCCTTTGATCTAATTCTTTCATTTCTGCTGAAACATAAGAAGGCGTAATTAAATTTTTATGGCAATGAAGACAATCTTCTGCTACTTCAACGTGGAATTTCGCTGGTAACATACTGATTACTAAATCTGCATTTTGAATTTCTGGTAAACGTTCTTGTCTGTCTAGTGCATTAAATGAAAGTGCAATTCCGTTAGGATTTGATCCAATTTTTGCTTTTACTGTTTCGTAATTTTGATCAACAATTCTTACCTGCCAATTGTAAGTTGAAGCATTTTCAAGTAAGTAACGTATTAAAGATGAGCTCGATAATCCAGCGCCCAAAACTAGGATGTTTTGCATAATAATTTTAAAGTGGTAAAGTTAAGATTTTTTGAAAAAGAGCACCCTTTTGTTAAAAAAAAGTTTGTTAATTTTAATTAATTGTATGCCTTAAGATGAAAGCAATTATGTGACAGTACACAATTTTACTTGATATTTTATGTTTCTAAATACTAAACACACATTATCTATTTTTATGCCACGGATGCACAGATTAGTAATTTTTTTTGCTAAATATTAAATTTCACAAATTAGTAAAACGTCTGGCGATTGCCAGACTTATCTGTGTAATTTCGATAGTCAATTACAATTGCTTAAGTCTATAACTATTTAAATCTTTATTTGACTTCTTCGCTGCTGACGCGTCGTGGTAAATAAATTTTACATTACTCTCTTGATAAATTTATTTTATTTTCTTAATTTAGCCTTAAATACAACTAAACATGACCCAACAAGAACTAGGAATCTATGGCGAAGCCTTGGCCCAAGATTATTTAAAACAAAAAGATTATTTAATCATCAAATGTAATTACCGGTTTTTGAAAGCCGAAATCGATATCATTTGTGAAAAAAACGAAAAGTTAATCGTGGTTGAAGTAAAAACCCGGCAAACTGCTGAAATTGGTGAACCTTGGCGAGCGGTTACGCGTTCAAAACAAAAACAAATCATCAAGGCGGCTAATTTTTACATTCAAAATCACAATGTGGATTTAGAAACACAGTTTGATATCATATCCATAGTGCATAATTCGTTTCGAACTGAAATTGAACACATTGAAGATGCTTTTAGCGCTTGAATTATTTAATGTATAAAAGAAATTAAGCCTCAATTTCTCCTACTAACACTAAAGTTTCTTTTGAAGCAGCTTGTTCAGCAGATTTTTTAGAGTTGCCAATTCCACGACCATATGCCTTTTCATTGATTAGGACCTCAATTTCATATTGCCAATTTCCTTGAATGTTTTCCTCCTTTACAACAACGAATTCGAGTGTTAAATGCGATTTTTGACACCAAATAAATAAGCGTGATTTAAAATCAATTTCTTCTTCTAAGATTTTATTTAGATCAGCGTATTTTCTAAAAATGTGGTGATTAATTGTTTTTTTAACTGCTTCAAAACCTCCGTCTAGGTAAATTGCTCCTATAATGGCTTCAAAAGCATTTCCTTCTAAAGTTGAAAGATTGATTGTTCTACCTTTGTGGTAACGAATGATTGATTTTAAATCCAAGGCTTCAGCAATTTCTGAAAGCGTTTTTCTACTGACTACTTTTGATTTAATTTTGGTCAAATAACCTTCGTCTTCATTAGGAAATCGTAAGTACAACAATTCGGCAATTACAGCATCTAATATCGCATCACCTAAATATTCTAAGCGTTCGTTAGAATAAGTTATCGTATCATTATTAGCTAAAGATTTATGTGTTATAGCTGTAACGAAATAAGAAATGTTTTGAGGTCTGTAAGCGAATTTTTTTAGTACAAAAGAAATCAGTTCGAGTTCTTCCTTCGAGCGTTGTTCTTCTTTCCTAAAAAGTTTCTTGAACAAGTTTTTACGCTTTGAATTTTTTTACGATCACAGAAGTGTTGTGTCCTCCAAATCCAAAAGTATTTGACAAGGCAACATTCACAGTTCTTTTCTGAGGTGTGTTGAAGGTAAAATTCAATTTGTTATCCAATTCAGGATCATCTGTAAAGTGATTGATTGTTGGTGGTACGATATCGTGAACAACAGACATGATACAAGCAATTGCTTCAATTGCTCCTGCTGCACCCAATAAGTGTCCAGTCATCGATTTTGTTGAGCTGATGTTTAAGTTGTAAGCATGCTCACCAAAAACCGCTGCAATCGCCTTAGTTTCTGCAATATCACCTAATGGAGTTGAAGTTCCATGCACATTTACATAATCCACATCAGTTGGTAATAATTCAGCATCACTTAAAGCTTCAATCATTACGTTTCTTGCGCCAATTCCATCTGGATGAGGAGCTGTCATGTGATAAGCATCACCAGACATTCCACCACCAGCCACTTCGGCATAAATTTTTGCACCACGTTTTACTGCGTGCTCGTATTCTTCTAGAATTAATGCTCCAGCACCTTCTCCTAAAACAAAACCATCTCTATCCGCATCAAATGGACGAGA
>JBKCGI010000159.1:0-2659 GCA_046303515.1 Flavobacteriia bacterium
GAATATAATGGTGCTCTTAAAGTAATTCCAAATTCACATTCTACAGGGATTTACAGACCAGAAGCGATTGATTGGTCTAAGGAAAAGGAAGAGATTTGCTCTGTAAAAAAAGGCGGGGTGATGTTAATGAAACCTTTATTGCTACACAGTTCAAATCGAAGCACAACTAACAAAAAAAGACGCGTGATTCATATTGAATTTTCAAATCAGGAGCTTGCTTCAGAACTGCAATGGGCTGAACGATTGGATATTTAGTGAAAATAAAAAAAAAACACTATGTCGCTATGTGTTTATAAAATCCACTTATCCCCCTGAAATCCAGCTAAAAATTCCTTCACCAGCATTCTGCGTTTTCCTTCAGGCTGAATTTCTAATACTTTTAAATAATAATCGCCACAAGGCAAAAGCAAATCGTTTTTTGTCGTTTGGATTTCATTTCCTTCGACTGGGATATCCGTTTTTTCTGTTCGGAAGATTTTTAGTGACTTCTTCTCCCCTGTTTCTTTATGTTTGATTGTGGTCCAAGCTGTTGGATAAGGTGACATTCCACGACATAAATTGTGGACAGATGCTACATTTTTCGTGAAATCAATTTCGCACATCGGCTTGAAAATTTTTGGAGCAGGTTTCATTTCGCTTGCTTCCAATAACTCCGTTTGCGGAATGCGTTTCACAGTTCCATTTTCGATTTTCTGTACACTTTTGAAAACCAAATCTTTTCCGAGTTCCAATAATTTATCGTGCAGCTCCCCTGCTGTCTCGTTTTCTGAGATTTCAACTTCGGAACGCTCTATCACTAAACCTGTATCAATTTCTTGCTCAATGAAAAAAGTTGTTACACCTGTTTTTCTTTCACCATTGATGATTGCCCAATTGATAGGTGCAGCACCTCTGTAGTTTGGTAACAAGGAAGCATGTAAATTGATTGTGCCTTTTGCAGGCATGTTCCAAACAATTTCGGGTAACATTCTAAAAGCAACAACAACAAACAAGTCTGCATTTAAGGTTTTTAAATTTGAAATGAATTCTTCATCTTTCAAATTTGTAGGTTGCAATAAATTCAAATTTTGAGAAACAGCATATTTCTTAACTGCACTCTCAGAAAGTTGTTGTCCACGACCAGCAGGTTTGTTTGGAGCAGTTATAACACCAACAATTTCACATTTTTCTTGAACCAATTTATCTAAAATCCCAACGGCGAAGTCGGGTGTACCCATAAAAACTATTTTCATTTTAATTCGATTTTTGGATTATTCGATTATTAGATTTTTGGACTCAAAACTAATAACTCATAATTCATAACTAATTTTAAATCTTCTTCTTCTTCCAATTAAACAATTTCAAATACCCAATGGACAAAACGCCAAGTGTAATAAAATAAATATACTCCACCGACCAAACCCAAAAGATTTCCAATTTTAATACTTTAATCAAAATATAACTCGCTAACATGTAGATGAATACGCTGATGAATTCTATTAAGAATGTAACTTGTGTATTTCCTGAGCCGTTTATTGTTTGGAATTTGACTGAAATTAGACCGAATATTAAGATTGATCCAGAAATATATCTCAAAATTTCAGCACTTTGTGTCAAGTACGTTTCGTCTGGATTAATAATTCCAAGTAATTGTCGCGGATAAAATAAGGCTCCATGAAACATCACAAAAAGGAAAATTACGGTCAACAACTGGATTCTGCGTTGAATTGTTTTTAATGCATCTAAATCTCCTTTACCAATATACTGCGAAATATATGTTTTGGTTGTTGCAGCAAAGCCCCAAATGGGTACAAAAGCTAAAAAATAGACAGCACGAATGTTTTGTGAAACGGTTAATTCTGTTTTACCCATTTGCTCAATCCAAGTAAAGAAAACCGTCCAAGTTGCTAAAGCGAAAAATCCTTGTAAAAATAATGGAGAACCAATTTTTAATAATTCTAACATGGATTTCCATTGGAAGGATAAATGTTTGAACAAATGGAATGCTTTTGCTTCCTTTGAAAACAATAAAAACACCAGCAAAAACAACATTCCCAAGCCATCAGCACAAGTTGATGCCAAAGCTGCTCCTTCTAAGCCCATTTCCGGTATAAAATCCCAACCAAAAATAAATAATCGGCCCATGACAACATTGGAAATGGCCACAATTAATGCGCTAATCAAAACCACCCAAGTTTTACCAATTGCGAAGAAAAAAGCATTAATGGATAAAGTAATTATAGCGAAAAATAAAGCGTAAGATCTAATTCCTAGGAAGGAATTTTGCGCATGTGCTAAATCAGCATGTTTAGAATACGATAATAAAAAATCAGGCATCAAAAAATGTAATACACAAAACATCAAACTGCACAAAAGAGCGATTGTCAGCAAGGATGTTCCAAATATTCTTCCAATGGCATCGTGGCGTTCTTGACCGATTCTTCTAGCGATTAATATTTGAACTGCATCACTCATTCCTGAAAGGGAAATGAAAACAGTTACATACAGTAAACCTGCATTTCCACTTGCATCAAAAGCTAAAGTACTATAGCGACTTAAAAACGAAGCATCAGTTAAATAAACGATTGCCTGAATAAAACTTGAAACCATCAAAGGAATTGCAACCCCTAGAATAGTTTTATATTTGTAATCAAGCATTTTTAATTAAAGTGTTTATTTA
>JBKCGI010000160.1:0-10796 GCA_046303515.1 Flavobacteriia bacterium
GCGAGTTCGAATCTCGTCTCCCGCTCAAAGTAAAATGTCCGCTCGGATGGTTGATCCCGATAGCTATCGGGAAGTAGACACTCCGAAGCAAAAGAAGTCCGCTCGGATGGTGGAATTGGTAGACACGCCGGACTTAAAATCCTGTGCCTGTATGGGCGTGCGGGTTCAAGTCCCGCTCCGAGTACGAAACCCTCTTAATCTTTTGATTTTGAGGGTTTTTTGTTTATAAAATCACCCTGTTTTTTAATAAAAAATATAATTTATTAAAGTGCTGGAGCGCTGAGTTTATTGCTTCCAAATTAAAAGGAATCCATTACAAATAATAATTGTGATTATTTTTCCAGTTTTTTTATTAACTTTCACAAAAAAAGATGTTGATGTAATTTATAATATGAAAAATTTAAAATAATCAAAATGAGAAAAATAATTCCAATAATAATTTCGCTAATCACTTTAAATGCCATTGGTCAAACATTAAAAACATTCAACGGCCCTTTTATTGATGGTAAAACTCAAAACGGCACAGCTGTCTATAGTTATTACGAAGACCCTGACACAAGAGAATATTTAAAACAAGGGTCATTTAAATACACTTTTGAGGGAAATGGAGATTATAGCGGTTATAAACAGACTATTACTGGAAGTTTTGAAAAAGGATTAAAACATGGTACTTGGACATATACTGTTACTATGAATGATTTTGGGAATGACAATCCCTATTATACTGGAACAGTTTCTTTAGTTGCAAACTACAAAAATGGATATGCTGATGGGAACTGGAAAGAAATTAGGTCTTATAAAACAAGAAAAAAATATTATTCGTACGGACAATATCAATGGGATGCATTTGGCCCTGTTAAAACATTGACAATAAATATGAATTTTAAAATTGGTTATTTAGTTGGAGCTGTAAGCATAAATGATGAATTTGCAAATTTTAAGGCCTCTGGTAGCTACGATAATAATGGACTGGCGATGGGAACTTGGATAATAAATGATATTGGATGGGGGAAAAACACCGAGTTGATTTACAAAGACAATTATTTATATGAATTTGTTGCAAGAAATAACCAAGGCGAAGTTTTACAAGGTTCAAGTAAATATCAAAAAGGATATGATAATTTAATAAAAGCCAGAACAATGAGTCAAGCCGAAATGGAAGAGTCAGGTATTAACATAGACACAATTTGCGGTGGCTCTTGTTCTGCAACAAGTAACATACAGGCTTATTTTAATAAATTGCTTATCAATGACTATTTTCTTTACGACTTTATCAAAGGCGACTTGACTTATAAAGAAGGTATAAAGGGTGGGTGCGATATAATGGTTAGTCAATCAGATTATATTGCATTGTCAGAAATCCCTACCTATAAAGAAGCTGAAGAACTATATGGCAAAAATGATTTGTTAAGAGCATTTGTACAATACAGCAAGATTGATACAAACAAGATAAAGCCATCAGAAATGAAAATATTAAAGAAAAAATTATCCTCCATAAACATAGATAGTTTAGTTGATGTATATACTTCTAATACGAAGTTTTTTTCTAAATATTTTACAAGTATAGAGGATAGTATTAAAAATGATTCCAAAAGCATGCAACTTTTAAATAATTTAAAAATTTTGAGAGATGAACATGGATGGACAACATTTGTAGATAAAAATGGAATAATACAACCATTTCATGACAAATATAATTCTATGAGCCAGTCAATTTGTGCTTGCCCTTGGACTGCTCATAATTTTAAAACAGCAAAGGAATGTTTTGACACCAATAAAGATGCATATATGAAATCAATATTATTGTATACAGAATATTTTTACAAAATGGAAGATGTAATTAAATTGGAAAAAGAAAATACCAACAAAAATTTTTATTTAAATTCTTCTAGGGATATTTCTACAGCACTTTATAATAAATTGAATAATCAGTTTAACACCTACGATAAAAAGACTTTAGTTAATAATATTCAGTTAGTTAAAAACGAATATAATAAAGCTAAAATTCTTGTTGAAAAAGAAGCAAACATGATTGCAAATAATAGTCAAATTGTTTTACTTAACAAAGAAACCAAGAAGAAAAATCTTTTTAATAAGTATTCTTTAGTTCTTCAAGATTTTCAAACAAAATACAATGCAAATCAAGACCTTGACGAAAGTAATAAAATTCTTAATGAATCAATTGCATTTTTGGATAAAATAATAGCATTATATTCTGTAGATACAAAAGAACTCGAAAAGCAGTTGAAAGATGCTGAAACGGTGGAGCAAATCAAAACAATAATTACAAAATAATAGTGTATTTGAAAGTAGTTATTAAGAAAAATGAGTTCTGACTCATATTTTGAAGGAAGTAAGAAATTAATTGAGTTTTACTTTGTGATGTGTGATGAAAAGTAAACTTGAAGGTTAGTATTAGCTGTCGATTTGGTTCGACAATCCATCCATGTCCTGTACAAAACCCTCTTAATCTTTTGATTTTGAGGGTTTTTTGTTATCTGTAAATTTGATTAAAAACTTTTACAAGGAGGTTTTTGTTTTTATTATTAATTCCATACTTTTCTACAAGCTCTGTTTAATCTTGAATATTGTAACTTATTTTAAATAAAATGAAATGCAAACAGTTTATTTTATTTACCTTTATTGAGAAATTACAAATCTTAAAATGTACCATTCAGCACAAGTAGCTTTAAAAGTAGTAAAATCGCTTGATCATGTTTTTATTCATTCTGTTGCTTCAGTTCCTTTTGCTTTAATTGAAGAATTAGTCAATCGACATGAAGAATTAAATGATGTTAGTATATATTCAATTCACACAGAGGGTTTAGCTAAGTATTCCGATATTAAATTTCAAAAATCGTTTAAAATAAAGCCATTTTTTGTAGGTCAAAATATTAGGGAAAACATTCAAAATAAAAGAGGAAGCTATTTACCCGTTTTTTTAAGTGAAGTACCAAATTTATTTCGCAATGGTACTATTCCTTTAGACATTGCCTTGATTTCAGTTTCTCCTCCTGATAAACATGGTTTTTGTAGTTTAGGACCTTCTGTAGACATTTCCTTGGCAGCAATTCAAAGTGCAAAAATTATCATCGCACAGGTTAACCGATTTATTCCTAGAACACATGGTGATGGTTTTATTCATCATTCAAAAATTTCATTTCTGGTGAAACACGATCAAGAATTGCCTCAAATTGAAATCAAAGAAATCTCTGAAACTCACAAAAAAATTGGAGAACATATAGCGGAATTAGTGGAAAATGGGTCCACCTTACAAATGGGTATTGGAGAAATTCCAAATGCAGTTTTATCTTGCCTTACAAATCACAAAGATTTAGGTATTCATTCTGAAATGATATCAGACGGAATCTTACCTTTGGTTGAGGCAGGTGTAATTACAGGCTCTAAAAAGAGTAAACATAAAAATTCAATTATTGCTTCTTTTGCTGTTGGAACTAAAAAGTTATATGATTTTATTGATGATAATCCATTTGTGAAAATGTTGGACTTTTCGTATGTTAATAGCGTAGAAGTTATTCGAAAAAACCCAAAAGTAGTTGCAATTAATAGTGCAATTGAAATTGATTTAAGCGGTCAAGTTTGCGCAGACTCTATCGGTTCAAAAATATTTTCTGGAGTTGGTGGACAAATGGATTTTATTCGAGGAGCTTCCCTCTCAGATGGTGGTAAACCAATCATAGCAATGACTGCAACAACGAAAAACGGTGAATCTAAGATTGTACCATTTCTAAAAGAAGGAGCAGGAGTGGTGACAACAAGAGCCCATGTTCATTGGGTTGTTACGGAATATGGAGCTGTAAACTTATATGGTAAAACTTTGGAAGAAAGAGCGGAATTATTAATTCAAATTGCGCATCCAAACCAGAGAGAAAAGTTAAAGAATCACCTCAAGAATTCCTAGTTTTCTTTTAATAAAAGCTGAAGCTGTAGATTCAAACACAATTTACCTTTTTTTTTGGGGGCTGAATTGATTTTAATAAAATTCATAGTTGTCTCATTCATTGATTTTTCTCCTCGGTAAATCAACTTTTGTTGGATAAGGTGCGCGATGTGTAGTACTAATATCTGGTTTCATGAGTTCTTGCGTTTTGAATGCGTAGTCTTTATTGTCAGAATAACGAGGATCTGGAACGAAAGGTAATTTAGCCATTTTTTCAACTACAATGGACGGAAAACTGTATTCAACATCTATTCTTCCTTGTAACAAATAACAACCACCGCCTTGAAAAGGATATTGCAATAAACTGTTTGCCCAATGCGTAGAATCGAAGTAAGCTCCTTCTGAATCAATCCAAGTGCCAAAATTCATGGTACCATTGTTGGTCGGTACATGTTTGATACTGATTAAATACCCAACCAACTTAACTACTTTTTTGTACAAATGAATAAAATCTTTTACGAGATGCGTTGCTCGAAATTTAGTTTTTAGCAAATCGAAGGGAGAACAACAAACAGGAAAACCTAACAATTCAATTTCATCAAAAGCATCTTCGAAGGGCCAACGCTCGAGTTTGGGTAATTCGTATTCCAGAACTTCTTCGTGTAACAATTTAGGCGAACGATTTTCTTCTTTGTAATTAACCAATAACATACGCGCTTTTAAAATCAATTCATTTTTACTTTTCCCCGTAAAACGAAAAGCACCAATAAAAATCAAAATTTGCAAATTTTCAATCCCAATTGGAATGCGGTTTAAAAAATCTTCTAAAGACAAGTACAGGCCATTTTGCTGACGTTCAATGACTATTTGTTTACCAATACTTTCTTGTAAACCTTGCAGTTGTCGAAAACCCAAAAACACATCTTTTCCTTTCAAAGTAGTAAAGTATTCACTTGTATTGACACAAGGGTTTTGAATTGTAGCTCCAGCCATTTTCGCCTCATGCACGTAAACTTCTGTTCGGTAAAAACCTCCTTCATTAATGATGACCGCAACCATAAATTCTATTGGGAAATAGGTTTTCAGATACAAACTTTGATAACTTTCCACAGCATAAGATGCAGAGTGCGCTTTGCAAAAAGAATAACCCGCAAAACTTTCAATTTGCCTGTAAACTTCTTGAGCCAATTTATCTGAATAATTTTTGGCGCGACAATTATCAAAATACACTTGTTTGATTGCATCTAATTCTTTAATTGACCTTGTTTTACCACTCATGGCTCGTCTCAAAATGTCTGCTTTCGCTAAATCAATTCCCGCAAAATGATGCGCAATTTTTATCACATCTTCTTGATACACCATCACACCATACGTCTCATTGAGATGTTCCTCAAATACAGGATGAAAATATTCAAACTGATTCGGATTGTTGTGCCTGAAAACATATTCTTTCATCATTCCACTTTGCGCCACTCCAGGCCGAATAACGGAAGATGCCGCAACTAGAGTTTTGTAGTTGTTACACTTCAATCTGCGCAACAATCCACGCATTGCAGGACTTTCAATGTAAAAACAGCCTATGGTTTTGCCTTTTTCTAACATCAAATTGGATTTTGCTTCGTCTTTGCAGATACGTACATCGCGAATATCGACTTCAATTCCTTGATTCTCCTTAATCAAACGCACACTATCGTTGATATGACCAATTCCTCTTTGACTCAAGATATCAAATTTTTCGTAGCCGATAGCTTCCGCGTCATGCATGTTAATTTGCACCGTTGGATAGCCTTTTGGAAGCATTTCCACTACTGTAAAATGACTGATTGGTTCTTCTGAAATCAATATTCCACAAGAATGCATACTTCGTTGATTTGGGAATTTATTCAATAATTGCACATATTTATCTATCATTTGAACGACGGAACTGTGTTCTTTCTTTTGCCCTTTACTTTTGGCTAAAACATCTAACTCTTCTTTAGCTAAACCAAATACCTTTCCTAACTCGCGAAATTGTGAACGATACTTAAACTCCACCGTTGTGCCACAAAAAGCCACATATTCTTGTCCGTATTTTTGAAAAATGTAATCCAATATCGCATCTCGATCTTTCCAACTCCAATCGATATCAAAATCGGGCGGACTTGTTCTATCAGGATTCAAAAAGCGTTCAAAATACAAGTTCAGTTCTATCGGACAAATATCCGTAATTCCAAGGCAATAACTCACAATACTGTTTGCCCCGCTCCCTCTTCCGATGTGAATAAATCCTTGACTATTACTGAATTGAATAATATCCCAAGTGATTAAAAAATAACCCGCAAAACCTAAGTCCGCAATCACTTTTAATTCTTTCTCGACGCGTTTTTTTGCTTCGATTTGATTTGTTGGATACCGACGTTCTAAACCTTCGTAAGCAAGCTTTGAAAGTAAGACTAAATCATTCGCTTTATTTGCTGTAAAACATTGTTTGTTGCGCAATACTCTAAAATCAAAATCAAAGCTACATTGCTCCAGTAGATTTAAGGTTTTTCGAAGTAAAAGTGGATAATCCTTGAAGTTTTCTCGGAGTTGATCTTTACTGATAAAATTATCGTTAGGCGAACCGTAATCCCCTTCTTTCAGTTTTGTACCCAAAATGTTGAGTTCGACAGCCCTTAAAATTTTGTGCAAGTTATAATCCTGTTTGGTCTCGAAACTTACACTTTGTAAAGCAAGCATTTTTGTTAAAAAACCACGATGTTTCATCTGAATTAGCTGGGTTAACTCTTTTGATCTTACGCCGATAAATTCATTTTCCCTTAATTCTGGAGGATGATTTTCTAAGGAATAAATGATAAAAACATCTTCAAAAGCAGGTGCTTGATCCGGAATTTCTTCCTGAGCCAAATTATATTTACTCAAATAAGAACAAAGTTCGGCAAAACCTTTTGTATTTTTAGCGATTCCGATGTAACGCAGTTGATTGTCTGTTCTAAATTCTATTCCCACAATCGGTTCAATTTCTTCAGCACGACACATTTTTGTAAAATCGTAAACTCCCGCACTCGCATTGATATCCGTGAGACACAAGCGTTTTACGCCATTCCGCTTTGCCCCCTCAACGAGTCGTTCAATGGATAAAGTTCCGTAACGTAAACTATGATATGAATGACAATTCAAATACATTCTATTTCTTTAAAAGAGCAACACTTCTTTTGATTGAACCTTCACCAAAACGTTTTTTCATCTTGTCGATTGCTTGATAGAGACTGATTAATTCAGCTGTGTCTTCAAATAAATTGATTTGATAATTTCCTCTAACAAGTCCTGTAAAACTGACGCCAACCAGCCGCAAACGCATTCTTCTTGTGTAAACTTTATCGAATAGAAGCTTCACTTGTTCAATCAAAACATGATCACTAGCAGTATAAGCAAGCTTACTTTGTTTGACTTCTGTATCAAAATTGGTGTATCGAATTTTCACAACTACACAAGAAGTTAGCCAATTTTCTTTCCGGAGTTGAAAAGCTAAGCTTTCTACCATTCCGATTAAAATTGCCTTTATTTGAACCAAATCAATGCTGTCTTGATCAAAGGTTCTTTCTTTCGATAGACTTTTTCGCTCAGAATAAGGTTCAATGGGCGTTTCATCAATTCCATTAGCTTTTTTCCAAAGTTCCTTGCCATTTTTACCTAATAAACTTTGCAAATATTCCACTGGCATTTTGGATAAGGTTTCAATCTGCCTCACTCCTATCCGCGATAGCAAAACAAAAGTCACATTGCCCAACATCGGAATTTTTTTTATCGATAATGGATTTAAAAAAGGTTTTATCGCATTTTTTTCTATTTGGATTTTGCCTTGTGGCTTCCCTTCTCCTGTAGCAATTTTGGACACCGTTTTGTTTACTGACAATCCAAAACTTATAGGCAAACCGGTTTCTTTCGTGATGCGCTGACTTAATTCATTGGTCCACTTGTAGCTTCCAAAAAAGCGATCCATTCCTGATATGTCCAAGTAAAACTCATCGACACTTGCTTTTTCGATTACGGGCGCTTGTTCGCTAATGATTTCCGTTACAATTTTTGACTGATTGGAGTACAATTCCATGTCGCCTTTTACAATTTTAGCTTGCGGACATAAGCGAAGTGCCATTTTCATCGGCATGGCTGATCTTACACCAAAATGACGCGCTTCATACGAACAGGAAGCAACTACTCCCCGATCAGAATTTCCGCCAATTATTAAAGGAATTCCATTTAATTCAGAATTCACCAAACGTTCGCAGGAAACAAAAAAAGTATCCAAATCCATGTGTACAACTGTTCTATCCATTCTTCTGAAAATTTGTGTAAAAATATTTCCACAATGTTACATTTATTTTGATTAATTTTTAATACTTTTGATGATTAGATTTTAATCAAAATGAATTTCGTTTCTCAAAATATAAAATATTTACGGGCTAAAAAAAAACTCTCTCAACACAAACTTGCAGAGCAATTACGCCTATCTCGCAATCAAATAAATAGTTACGAAAGCGCTAATTCACAGCCTTCAATTGATGTCTTGAAGCAAATTGCAATCTTTTTCAACATCAGTATCGACGATTTAATTTCTATTCAGTTAAACAAAAATAATTACGAACAATTGGTGGAAAATCAGAAAGATGAACTTAGTGTTTTGAAAATTAATCAAATGTTTTGTAATTTTCAGGCTGAAATCAATCGAATAAACAAATTTGCGGATTAACTATGTGTTACCACACCGAACATAAAGCCACAGCCAAGGAACTTAAAGAGCAGTACAAAGCTAAATTCCCGAAGGAGAAAGTCTTTAAAACCAATGAGTTTGTGAATGGTTTTGAGCATCCATTGTGTCCGATTATTACAAGCGAAAATCAAGATACGATTCAACTTTTTTCGTGGGGATTGGTTCCAAACTGGGCTAAAGATCTAAAAATTCAAAACAATACTTTAAACGCTAAGTTTGAAACCTTAACTGAAAAACCATCTTTCAAGAACTACACTTCACAACGTTGCATTATTCCTGTAACGGGATTATTTGAATGGGAACACAAAGGGAATGTGCGCGAAAAAAACCTCATCAAAGTAGACAATAAACCCATTTTTTCTTTAGCGGGACTTTGGAATAGTTGTCCCAATCCAGAAACTGGAGAAGTACTTGAAAGTTTTACAGCGGTCACCTACGATGGTTTTGTAGCCATTTTGAATAATGAAAAAGCTTGGTTAAATCAAGGTGAATTGCAAATCAACCCAAACACATTATGGATACCTTTGGTTGCACCTCAGTTGGGTTTGTTTGAGTAAGTTTTTTTCATCCTGTATTAATTTAGAACGGAAAATTTATGTAAGTTTGTTTAAATTCTATTAAAATGAAAAAACTAAAATCAACCTGTTTTCTTTTGTTTGCATTTTCGACATTCCAATCAATTGCACAACAAGATCCATTGTTTACTCAGTTTTGGAATACTCCTACTTCATACAATCCTGCAAACGCGGGCTTAAATTACAAACATCAAGCTGGAGTCAATTATAGAAATAATTGGGGCAATACACTTATGGCTTCATACAATACAAAAATTGAAAAATATAAAAGTGGCATTGGATTTAATTACATTTATGAAACAAATAGTGCTTACGCACAAAATCGCTTTGATTTAAATTACAGTTACCATTTTGACCTAGGAAATGAAAAAAAACTTGCTTTTGGAACATCCGTTGGGATTGCTCATATCGCTTACATACCAGGATATCACAACAATTCAGTTTCGGGGAGAGGTTCAGCGTTTATTGCAAATTTCGGACTTGTTTACAAAGCGAAAAAACTAACTTTAGGTTTAAGTTCAACACACCTAAATGAGGCACGAATTGAAGAAGCTTATTTCAAGTTTACACGAAATTATTATTTTTCAGCCTCCTACGATTTTAATTTATCAGACAATTTTACGCTTAAACCACAACTTTTATTCCGCACTGATGCAAGTTTTCATGAGGCTAACATCAATTTACTCGCAATTTATAAAAAACAATATTGGTTAGGAATAACTGGACGAATTCGAGATTCTTATAGTTTTATGGCAGGAGTAGATTTTAAAGAAAAATATAGAATTGGCTACAGTTATGACATCACGGTTTCAAAATTAAACAATGGTGTATCGAATGGTTCGCATGAAATTGTTTTAGGATTTTTGTTGAAGTAAGACAGATTGTATCCGTAAAATAAATAACTTTTTCACAACTATACCCGCAAAACAAAAGAATAATTCACGATTAAATCCAAAAATATATCTATTTATTAAAGTTTCATGGATTTTTTCCACATATAAACTCTATGTAGTTTGACCGATTTATGACTTTAGTTTCATTCGGCTGATACGTTTCAATGAATTTGTTTGGGAATTTTTTATTCGCTTTTTTATCTGACCACTTGAATTCATAAGCATCAATTTTCCCATCGTATTCTTCTATGTAATCAATTTCTTGTTGCGCTAAATTTCTCCAAAAATAGGTGTTGCAGTAATTGTGATTATAATGATTAAATTTCATGCGCTCAGCCATAATAAAATTTTCCCACAAAGCGCCGACATCATTTCTCATTGTAATTGGCATAAATTGTTTGATTACCGCATTGCGGATACCATTGTCGTAGAAATATATTTTACGCGTTTTCTTCAATTCATCTCTAAGATTTCTATTAAACGTTCCAATTCGAAATATAATGAATGACTTTTCTAATAAGGAAATATAGTGCTCTACCGTTTCATTGTTTAGACCTGTAATTTGACCAAGCTCGTTGTAACTGACCAAATTTCCGACCTGAAAAGCTAATGCTTGCACCAATTTTTCTAGCCGATCAGGTTTTTTGATCCGTTCCAAGGTTAAGATGTCTTTGTAT
>JBKCGI010000161.1:0-17935 GCA_046303515.1 Flavobacteriia bacterium
GGCACACCGTCTGTAACCCATGTGATATCAGAAATCAAAGCTTGACGAACTCCGTGATTTTCCAACAAATATTTCCCTAAATAACCTACCGAATTTCCGCCATGTTCTTCATAAGTTGAAAAAACAATTGCTCCATTTTCGAGTGTTTCAGCAACTTTCAAAGCCGACCATACGCCCAAACGATTATCCATATACGGAGACTGCACATACAAATCAGTTTCTCTGAAATTTGGTTTAAAAGTCAAAATAGTTCCTCGGTCGATCTCGCGATCAAAAACATATTTCACATCGCGATTCCCGTGTTCGTCCTCGATTACTAAAATTTCTGTTTCAATTTCTCCTTGTGAATCTGAACCAACTAATTGATAGCCATCCTGCGTTCTTGGTCCTCCAATTTTGTACAAATTTTTATCGTAGGCAGTCGTAAATCCAATCGTATCAATATGCGCAAAAATGGCAGTTTTAGGTTTACCAAAAATTAAAATAAAACCATCTTGAAAATCTTCTCTGTCAACAATTTGAGGCTTTACCTTCCAATTACCCTCATTTTCTCTAATGTAATTTAAAATAAAGTCTTTTATTCCGCTTTCGTCAGAAGATGCTCCCCTTACTTCTACTAGTTTTTCTAATAATTTCATTTCAATTTTGTATTATTTCTTGAATAATTTGGATGCTTTTTAAATGCTCAATTTGTTGTTTGAATTGCTCAAAAATAAGGTTTTTTACGTCTAATTCAAGTGTTACATTCATTTCTTGAATTTGTTTTTTTAGCACCACCCCATTTTGTTTAATTAATTTCATTAAATAAGGAAAATCTTCGTAATTCACCTGCAAACTCATGGAACTACTTAGTTCTTTATCAATGATTTCATTGTCATCAATCGCTCCTTTTGCGGCAGCTTTGTATGCGGTAATTAAACCACCAACTCCCAATTTTGTTCCACCATAATAACGCACAACAGCAATACAAACGTTAGTTAAATCATACGAAGTAATTTGACCCAAAATTGGAGTTCCAGCGCTATTATTAGGTTCTCCATCGTCATTTGCACGTGTAACCTCCTTGTTTACACCATATTTAAATGCATAACAGATATGCGTTGCCTGACTATGTATTTTCTTCAAATCACCCAAAAAATCTTTGATTTCAAGTTCATTTGCGCAAGATTTAGCATAGCCAATAAATTTCGACCCTTTGTCCTTAAACAAAAATTCAGTTTGAAGCTTTAAAGTTTTGAATTGGGTTTTCATTTCTTGACAAAATTACGTACATTCGCATATTGAATTATGACAAGCTATGAAATTTATCAACTTTTTACTCTTGACAGTTTTTTTCTCACTTTATTCTTGTAAAGAAGAGGAGGTAAAAATTAACCCTTGTGCAAATGGTCAACTCGACGCTGGAGAAGAAGAGATTGATTGTGGAGGGACTTGTAAAGCCTGTTACAAATATGCTTATATGTTTGTGAGTTATAAGGATTCATTATATTCGATAACAAATAAATCTCTCATAAATACAGGGTCTAATTGGATTTTAAGTGGAAGTTTTGACACCATTCAATTTAATCTCAATTTAGGTACTACAATTGATGTTGGCACTTCGAATATTAACGCCTCAAATACTTCTTGTATGGGAGGGCAACTGCCTTACACTTTTATTTCTGGAATCATGGGCATAAGTGAAAACAATACCTTATCACGTGAATTAAGTGGAAATTTTGAAGCCTATTTCAAGCGAGGAATCGATACAATTAAACTGAAAGCTGGACAATTCGAATATTTGAAATATTAATTTGAAAAATAATCCAACATATCAATTGGCTATTAAAGCTGCTGTTGAAGCGTCAAAATTATTGATGCAATTTTATACGGATGGCTTTTCTAGCGAAATCAAAATTGATGGCTCACCAGTAACTGAGGCAGATATTGCTTCCTCCACATTGATTAAGGAAATTTTATCTGAAACTCAAATTCCAATAATTGACGAAGAAAGTGATGCCCTTTCTTACAAAATTCGTAAAACATGGACTAAATGTTGGTGTGTCGACCCTTTAGATGGCACGAAAGAATTTATTAAAAAAAATGGTGAATTTGCTGTAAATATTGCCCTAATTGAAAATCAAAAAGCAATTTTTGGGATAATTGCTTCTCCGGTTAAGGAAGAAATTATCCTTGGCGGAAAAGATATTGGAGTTTATTTAGTTAAATTCTCTAATATCGATCGATTCGAAAATTGGAAAGAAATTAAATTTACAAATTCCAAAGAAAAAATAAATATCATCGCCTCTCGATCTCATGAAAGTTCAAAAACTTCAGTCTTCATCAATCACATTAATGAAAAACTTAAAAAATGTGGAATAATTCACAAAGGTTCAGCCCTAAAATTCTTTGAATTGGCTCAAAACCAAGCGTCTATCTATCCGAGATTTGCGCCCACCATGGAATGGGACATAGCTGCTGGTCAGGCAATTATGGAAGCTCTTGGCGGTAAAATATTAGACACAAGCTCATTTAAACCCTTAATCTATAATAAAGAGAATCTGCTAAATCCTTATTTTGTGGCGTTTACTCAAGAATTCTCAGAGGATTTTTTTGAAAATTCATTACTTTTGTCGAAATAGAAATGAATATCAAGATTTTCAAAATATTAATAATCTTATCGATTATACTAAATGTGAGTCCATATACAATGGCGCAGCACAAAACAATTCCATTACATAATTATTACAAAACGGAATTTTTAAAATATTCGGGGAAACATTCCTTAGAAACATTTTACCCAGTAAATGAAAGTTATTTAAATTTAAGTGACTCTCTTAAAGACACCACCATTTTATATTACGATTTTTTCGTTTGGTTTTTTAGAAAAAACTGGTTAGAAGTAAAGGAAAATGAAAACAAACTAGAAATAAGTCCCCTAATTAACTTGAGTTACGGAAAAGGTTTAAACGCCTCCGATAGCTTGCCTTTATATAGAAATACGCGTGGAGTTTATGCAACGGGTGAATTCTCAAATAAAATATCCTACACCTTCATGTTTTGCGAAAATCAGTCTCGATTCATGTCTTACCAGAATGCCTATTTCAATGACAGAGGAGAATTTTACGACAATGATTCTGTTTTCAATAAAGTAAATGCAGTTATTCCTGGAGGCGCACGAACAAAACCTTTCAAAGTTGGTGGCTATGATTATGCTTTTTCTATTGGTTCGATTGCCTATCAAGCGACAAAAAAAATGCGCTTTGAATTTGGAAATAACCAACATTTTATTGGTTCTGGCTATCGTTCTATTTTACTTTCTGACAACTCAATTTATGCTCCAGCTTTGCGTTTTTCGTGGAAAATTTCAGAAAAACTCTCCTATCAAGTACTAATTCGGAAGCATCGAAATCTATTTAGAAAACCAGCAACTTTAGCAGTTGAGCAGGGCTATGAGAACAAATTATTTACTGCAAATTATTTAACTTTCAAACCAAAAGAAAATTTTTCCATTAGTTTGTTTTCTGCAGGAAACCAATTGCGAGCTGATTCAATTACCATGCACCCTTATCAAGCGCAAATGTTGATTCCCCTGCCTTTTTTGAATACAGATTTGTTCGCCAATTCAAAATTAATCAATGGAATTTCTGGATTAAATCTCGATTTAGGCTATAAAAAAGTTCGTTTTTACGGTCAAATTGCCATGGATAAGTATAAATCCACTTATTTAACTTCTTATCAAATTGGAACTTACCTGTTTGATTTATTAAAAGTTAGAAATCTTAATTTGCAAGCAGAAATGAATTACGTACCAAATAATTTCTATGCTTCTAACAATACAAAATTAAGTTTTAGCCAATACAACTTGCCGTTAGCTCACTCCAAAGGAAATAATTTTACAGAAATTTTCTTTAACTTAAATTATACCTACAAACGATTTTATATTTCCAATACTTATTCTTTATTTTTAACTCAAGGAGGAACACAAAGTCAACAAATTGAAAGCAATAGTATTTTTTACACCGAAAAACCAACTGCAACTTATTCATCTGGTAGAACACTTGTAAATACTACTGAAATTGGAATTCGTATCAATAAAAAATACAATCCAACACTTTTTGCACAATGTCAAATCAGACATTCAGATTTTGGAAAAAATATCCCTAAACAAGATAACAACATGTTTATGATAGGTTTAAAAGTGAATTTATTTAACCAATACTTAGATTTTTGATTCGATTTAATTTACATATCGCTTTCTTACTTGTAAGTTGTTTTGCCTTTGGTCAAAATCTTACTCAAAGTGAAAAATATTGGCTGGAGGATAGAAAAACCTTGCATTCTTCATACCAAAATGAATTTAATTTTTTCCCAGATACGATTTTTAAAAATGAAGGGAAATTCAAATACAGTTTTGCGCCTTCAATTTTAGTTGGAACAAATGGAACTAATCTTAAAACAAATTCTGGAGTTCAATTTATCGGATATCGCAAATTTTCTGACAAATTAAATCTCAAAATCTACAATGAATTGGGTTATTCTAATGGAAAATTAACTCCTTATGAGTCTGTCTTGCAAAGTAAATCCTTTTTCTATTTTCCAATTAAAAATGACCATGCCGTATTTAACGATTTGAGAGGAAGATTGAGCTATGTTCCAAACAAACATTTCGAACTACAAACTGGTGTTGACAAACATTTTTTTGGTGAAGGTAGTCGCTCTTTATTGATGGGGAACCAAGGCGTTTCAAGTCCTTTTGTGATGATGAAAGCTAAAATTTGGAAATTGGAATACATCAGTTTACACCAAATTTGGAGAGAAAATCAGCCAGGACATTATTTACCAAAAGCGAGTGCAACTCATTACATCAATTTCAATCATAAAAATAAAATTTCCTTTGGTATTTTTGAGTCAGTTGTTCATATTATCAAAGACACACTTTATAACCGTGGCTTTGAAGTTGAATACTTGAATCCTATGATTTTTTATCGTCCACAGGAGTACAGTGTTGGTTCATCCGACAACGTGCTTTTAGGATTAAATGGTTTTATTACTATGAAAAAATCAATTTTGTATGGACAAGTCATTTTAGATGATATCAATATTGCTGAAATCAAGGCAAGATCAAAATGGTGGGCGAATAAATATGGTTTAATGGCAGGATTTAAACGTTGGTTTACAATTTCACAAAAGCAAGTTTTTTTCCGTTCAGAACTTAGTTTTACAACACCTTACACATACGCTGCCGCAAATAACAACCTTAATTATTCAAATCAGGGATTGGGACTAGCTCATCCTTTAGGTGGGAATTTTGCCGAATGGTACAATGAAGTTTCTTTTGATTTAAAGTCTTGGAACATTCATGCTTGGGGACAATTTTATTTAAAAGGAAATGACCCAGCTAACACGGAAATTTCTTACGGTGGAGACATTTATAAATCTTATATCAAAAGACCTTTTGGCGATTACGGTTATTCCATGTTTATTGGTGAAAAAACCTACCGTCTTCAAATCGGAACAAAAATATCAAAATTAGTAGCTTCAAAAAACTGGACCATTTTTGCTGAGCCTCGTTTATTTCTTACAAAAAGAACACCAGAAATTGTTCCAACTTTCTATTTCACGGCAGGTATTCATTACAATATTTTAGCAGACAAACGCAATTACTAATGACTAAAAAAGAAAAAGCGCAATACATCATTGACGAATTGGAAAAATTATATCCTGAAACTCCTGTTCCATTGGATCACAAAGATGCTTTTACGCTTTTAATTGCCGTTTTACTTTCTGCGCAATGTACAGATGTTCGGGTGAATTTAGTGACTCCTTATTTATTTCAAAAGGCTGATAATCCATTCGATATGATAAAGTTATCGGTAGAAGAAATTCGTGAAATCATCAAACCTTGTGGACTTTCACCAAAAAAATCCAAGGCTATTTTCGATTTATCACACATTTTAATTGAAAAATACCAAGGTGAAGTTCCTGCAGATTTCGAAAAACTAGAAGAATTACCTGGAGTTGGACACAAAACTGCTTCCGTAGTAATGTCCCAAGCTTTTGGTTTTCCAGCTTTTCCAGTAGATACTCACATTCATCGTTTACTCATTCGTTGGGGAATCACCAAAGGCAAAAATGTTGTTGAAACTGAAAAGGATGCTAAAGCAATTTTCCCAATGGATTTATGGAATAAACTGCATTTGCAAATCATTTTTTACGGACGAGAATACTCTCCAGCGCGCAGTCCTAAATTAGATCAAGATTTTATCACCAGAGAAATAGGCACAAAAGCAGCACTTGCAGAATTGAAGTGATTTGTGTAAATTATTTTATAAACAAATAAGTATAATTAGCGCCACAGATGCACAGATTTTTTTTATTATAAATAAAAAACATTTAATTAATAGCACAGATTATTCAAAAATACCATAAGGTATTTTAAAATTTGTGTAATTAAAAACATTCATAAATAACACATTATACACTAAATCCGTGAATCTGTGGCAAAATAATTAGATTTGTTAAATTCGAATTTATTCACTATATTTGTATAAGCTTACACGATTGAAAAATAGAATATCAGTCCGAATACTCCTTTTTCTAGGAAAAGCATTACCAAAATAGTTACATGGAAAAAAAGAAAGAATTAAACCTAGCAGTCTTAATTGATGCTGATAATGTACCATATGCAAATGTCAAAGAGATGTTTGAAGAAATTGCCAAATACGGAACACCAACTTTTAAAAGAATATACGCCGATTGGACGAAACCAACTGTTTCAGGATGGAAAAAAGTCTTGTTGGAAAACGCCATCACTCCTATTCAACAATACAGTTATACAAGCGGAAAAAATGCTTCCGACAGTGCCTTAATCATTGATGCAATGGACATCTTATACACTGGAAAAGTGGATGGATTTTGCATTGTTTCAAGCGATTCGGACTTCACACGTCTGGCAACTCGCTTAAGAGAAGCAGGCATGAAAGTAATAGGAATTGGTGAAAAGAAAACACTTCCACCCTTCATTACAGCTTGCGATAAATTTATTTACCTCGAAATTCTAAAACCTCAAGAAGAAGTTATTGAAAATGAGGAACCTTCTAAAATAAAAAGCAAAAAGGAAAATAAAACTTCCCCTCTAAATAAAATAGATCCTAAATTAATCAAATTGATTTCGGATAGTATTACGGATTTAGCTGATGAAAATGGTTGGACTTACTTAGGAGAATTAGGAAATTTGATTTTAAAGAAAAAACCAGATTTTGACTCCCGAAATTACGGTTTCAGTAAGATGTTACAATTGATCAGAAGCATTGATAAATTTGAAATTGATGTTCGCGAAACTGGAAAACAAAATGTAAAACATATTTACTTAAAAAATCAAATTCAAAACCAAAAGTCGAAAATAAAGAATTGACATTCAATTAGATATACATATTTAACAATTTTTTAAGAAAGTCCTTAACAATCCTTAACATGATTTTTTTGGACTTTTTTTGCTTCTTGCGTTATCATTGCATAAAATTTTCAACTAAAGGTTATGAACGCATCAATTAAAACATTAACTATTGGAATTATCGGAGGTTTAATTCCGTTTGGAGCTTATTTGTTTGTCAATTCAGCAAATTCAAGATTATCTGACGAAGTAATTGACGGAAATCGTAAAAACTTTGCGAAAATGGTCAATATGCCAAGTTTTGACCCTGAATTAACTAGCAATTTCGTAGCAGCATCTGAGGCATCAATCAATTCTGTTGTTCACGTTACTACCAAAACGGTTAAAACACATATTCAACATGATCCTTTTTACGAATTTTTCTATGGTCCTGGAACAGGAAGCCGAGAATTTAAACAATATGGTTCTGGCTCTGGTTCTGGAGTAATTGTTTCCACGGAAGGATATATCGTGACAAATAATCACGTAATAAACGACGCAAGTGAAATTGAAGTCATACTTAACGACAATTCGAAATATACTGCAACCGTTGTTGGAGCTGATCCTTCAACTGACTTAGCGGTATTAAAGATCGAAGCTAAAAACTTAAGCGCTATCAGTTTAGGGAATTCTGACGATTTGCGCATCGGCGAATGGGTTTTAGCAGTTGGAAATCCATTTAACTTAACTTCAACCGTTACAGCTGGAATTGTAAGTGCGAAAGCTAGAAATATCAATTTATTAAGTGATAGAACTTCAAATAATGCTGTTCCAATTGAATCTTTTATTCAAACTGATGCTGCGGTAAACCCTGGAAACAGTGGGGGTGCTTTGGTCAATACAAAAGGTGAATTAGTTGGAATTAACACAGCAATCGCTTCACAAACTGGAAGTTACGCTGGATACTCTTTTGCTATTCCAGTAAATTTAATGCAAAAAGTAATGCGTGATTTAATCGATTACGGAATCGTACAACGAGGATTTTTAGGTGTGCAAATTGCTGATATCAACCAAGAAATCAAAGAGAAAAATAATTTACCATCGACAAAAGGAGTTTTTGTTTCCAAAGTTGTTGAAGGCGGTGGATCTGACAATGCTGGTATGAAAGACGGAGATGTAATCTTGAAAATTGGTTCGAAAGAAATCAATTCAGTTGCATCTTTGCAAGAGGAAATCGGAAAACGTCGTCCTGGCGACAAAGTAACTGTTACGATTAGAAACAAAAAAGGTGCTGAAGAAATTTTAGACATCGTTTTGAGAAATAGCGAAGGTGAAACCAAATTGTTAACCAAAACTGAAATTTCTAAAAACACAGCATTAGGAGGTGTTTTTGTTTCTCTAACAGAAAAAGAGAAAAAGGAATTAAATGTAACGAGTGGTGTTAAAATCAAATCTTTAAATTCTGGCAAATTGAAATCTAAAGGATTTGAAGAAGGAATGGTCATCACAAAAATTGACAATGTTCCAATGAAAACGGTAGAACAAGTTACAGCAATATTTAACCAAACTGGTAAAGCTATTTTAGTTGAGTTCGTTGACCCAAGTGGGAAGACTGATCATATTGGGATTGCTTTGTAAGACAAAATATATTTAAAAGAAAATGAATTAAGGTGAGGCGAGAGTTTCACCTTTTTTTTGAAATTAATTTTGATTTTTCGGCATGGTTTTTATTTCGACAGGCTCAATAACCTCAAAAACACACGCCAAAAAACTATCAAACATCAATCATCGCGACGAACTGCATCCGTCGCTAATGATGTTTGACACCTTCGGCGTCAATATTAAAATAAATAAAACCGCTACTAACTTCGTAAGATAGGCAAATTAATTTTCTAACAATTTATAAAATGATTTTTCTCTAATTAGGCTTTTTAATAATTCCATTTTTTCATCTTCACTTTTACCTTGCCAAAATAATTCTTTACTATTTGATTGAATTTCCAAATATAGAAAATTAGGTAAAAAACCTAATTTTAAAGGCACTTCACTATAAAAATAATAATTCAAATCTTTAACCTTTAAAAGTGTTAACGCTGAATCTATTTCTTGTTTAACTTTCTCTTTTCCATACAAATCAATACAATATACAATGGTCGTTGAATCTAATTGATCCAAATCTTTTCCAAAAAACCCAAAGTTCGCAGAATTTATTGAATTAATCGCTTGCAATAAATTTCCCTGTTTATAATAAATTTGTGATTTGTTATAAGCTATTGAACTTTTTGCTTCAAGTTTTGCATTTCCGCAAAATCCATAATCCATAGAATCTGCCTGACACAATAATTTCATTGCACGATTCAATTTGTTCTTTTGAATCAGTTTTTCAGCTTTATAAATTGTTTTAAATCCTTCCTGAGAAAAACTGAAATTCCAAAAAATTAAACTAATAATTAAAATACAACTTTTCATAATGTCACTCCAAATAAATCACCATTCCTTTTTTGTAATCTACTGAATAATCTAGGAAAAAGGATTTTGATTGCGTTTTCGGAATCGTAGTTTGCCAAGTGATAATTCCTGTTTTATCATCCAATTTTCCATTGGAATAATCTCCACGTTTCACTTTGATATCTTCGTTTACCGAAATTGGGAATTGATCTTTAATTAACAATGGAATTTCAGCTCCACCGTTGTTTTTAACTTTGATTTCCCAAGCAACTTCAAATTTCTGACGAGAGCCAATTGCTTTCGTACTTGATTTTTCTGACAAACGGGTTCTTAAAACTTGCACTTTTGAATCTTTTCCTAATGAAAAGGAAAGCGTATCTTTGGTTGAATTGACGTCGATGTAATTTTTTCCAATGAACGTTCCATCAAAATAAATGTTTGATTCTCCGCTCAACAAATTCAACTTCTCCCAACCAGAAACTTGCGCCACCAAATACACCGCTGGGTCAACTTTCGGTACTGCATGATATTCGTAATTAGAAGGTAATTCATAGGTCGCAATTTGAACCCGTTGATCCATTCCGTCACTTTCAATTGAAAATTTAGACTGAATTTGATATTCTACTCGTAAATCTTTTTCAACGACAGTAGTTTGAACTGTCGTTACTCCCTCTTGAGTACTATAAACTCCATCAGCAGACCTTACAGGCATTTTTTTTATGTCTTCTTTGGTAATTGATAATTTTCTAGATCTTTTCTCACTCACAATTTGAACTTCTTCCAAAGTTTTTTCGCCCACTTCATAATCCGAATAATAAGCATCTTCAGAAATACTTATATTTGAAACTGATACATTATCTGAAGTTATCGCATCGTAAATCTCAACAGGCTGCTCAACTTCTTCATAAACCAAACCTTCAGGTGAAAGAAAAAACTTCACATAAGGAGAATTCACATAAATTTGAACAGGAGAATATCCTACATAATTGGCATTCAAATAGCGCTCTCCTTTTGGAACGGTAATTTCAAATTTCCCATCAAAATCTGTCACGACATTCAAATTTGGGTAAGAGGAAAAATACACTTTCGCAAAAGGCATGGAATTTCCAGTTGAAGCGTCAATTACTTCACCACGAATTTTTTGTCCTGAATAATCAAAAGCAGGAATTGTTCTTGCTTGTGTGTATTGGTTTTGAGGATAATTGTTATAGTTCAAGTACCAAGGTTTCAAATCGATTTCATTTGAATTTTGGTAAGGATCATTCGTTGAAAGCGTTAAATCAACATTTTTCCAAGCAATGCCAGTTTCTTGATTTACAAATGCTTTTGCTTCCATTTTTATTGGCATCCCTACCCCATCGCTTCTTAAATCGTAATAAGGTTTCCAAGATGCTTTTGGAGAAATGTAGGAAAAAATGAAATTAGCATTCGTCTCCTCCATTACATCTACTTCGACAACAATTTCAGAGTAATTCACAACAGGTTTACCTCTCTGAGCATCGATTTCTTGTGCTATTTTATTGATTTCTTTGTTTAAAGTAACTAATTCTGCTTCAATTTCAGTTTCACGTTTCGAAATTTCAACCATACGCGCATGAATAAAGGTATAGGCTTCTTTCAATTCTGAAACGATAACTCCTTTGTCATTTCCTCTCAATTGACTGTTGATTGAAAGTAAATTTTTATCGGTTTGCAAAATAAAATGCTCGTCACGAAGGGTTTTATCTTTCGTTTTGAGTTTTTCCAATTGTTCATTTAAGGTTTTTAGTTCCAAATTAGAAATACGTTTGTCTTCGTAATTTTTGCGCATGCTTACAGACAAAATTGTCAAATTTCCAGTCGCCTTCATTTGAATCGTATTCTGATCTAAAAAGTCAGTCAATTTTTCAAAAATCAAAGTTTGCTTACCTGGTTTTAAGCTATGTGCTTTAGTATGTTCCAATTGAGCACCTTGAAAAAACACAGTTACTTTATCCAAATTTGATGACAAAACTGTTTCGTTTTGTGCGCTGGATATTTTAACTAAAAAGAAAGTTAAAACTAAAATTACAATTTTATTATTCATATTTTTATTCTTCAAATTGTTGATAAAGGTAGCAAGGGTCCCCACCCTTTCGGGGTCCATACCCTGGCGGGGTTCCCTTTTTAATCAAATACTACTCCAAATATAAAAGCATTCCCTTTTGATAATCAATTGAATAGTTGAAATTATAAACTTCCGATTTATTTTTCTGCAAGGTCGTTTTCCACAATATAATTCCTGTTTTATCTGAAACTTTAGCATTCAAAACCTCACCTCGTTTCACCTTAATGTCATCATTTACAGAAACTGGAAATTGATCTTTAATCATAAATGGAATTTCTGCGCCTCCATTATTTTTCACCTTAATTTCCCAAGCAACTTCAAATTTCTGGCGTGAACCAATTGTTTTTGATTTACTTTTTTCTGAAATTCGAGTGCGTAAAACTTGTACTTTAGAATCTTTTCCAAGAGAAAATGAAAGTGTATCTTTTGTTGAATTGACATCCACATAATTTTTTCCAATAAAAGTTCCATCGAAGTAGATGTTAGATTCCCCGCTTAATAAATTCAACTTTTCCCAACCAGAAACTTGTGCTACCAAATAAACTGCAGGATCAATTTTTGGAACCGTATGGTATTCATAAGAAGCTGGTAATTCATAGGTTGCAATTTGAACACGTTGGTCAAAACCATCACTTGCAATAGAAAATTTGGATTGGATTTTAAACTCTACTCGTAAATCTTTCTGAACTACCTCTGTTTGAATAATTGTTCCATCAATCTCTTGTTCTTCTGAATCAAAATCACCTTTAGAACCTTTGTATTTTTCTTTTTTAGATAGACTTCTTGATTTACCAGAAATAGTTTGAACTACCGAATTTGTGGCTGAATTTTGCGTCCATTGATAACTTGCAGACCCAACTGAATATAAGGCTGTTGCTTGCCCATTTGCCAAATATTGATTGCTTTTATTCTCGATTTTTTCCAAAACCAAAGCATTCGGAGCCAAAAAGAATTTCACATAAGGAGCATTAACGTATTGTTGAACAGGCGCATAACCAACGTAATTTGCATTCAAATAGCGTTCTCCTCTTGGAACAGTAATTTCAAATTTTCCTTCAAAATCCGTCACCACATTTAAATTTGGATAAGATGAAAAATACACCTTAGCAAATGGCATTGAATTTCCTGTAGAAGCATCAATTACCTCACCTCGAACTTTTTGACCAGAATAATCAAAGGTTGGCAAGGTTCTTCCCTGTGTATTCAGATTTTGAGGATAATTGTTATAGTTCAAATACCAAGGTTTCAAATCTATTTCTTGCGAATTTTGATACGGATCATTAGTGGACAATACTAAATAAATATCTTTCCAATCAATTCCAGTTGTCTGATTCACAAAAGCTTTCGCCTCCAATTTAATCGGCATTCCTACACCATTGCTACGCATATCATAATATGGTTCCCAAGAAGCATTTGGTGAAATGTAGGAAAATACAAAATTTGCATTTGTAGCTTCAGCGACATCTACTTCTACAACAATTTCAGAATAATTGACAACTGGTTTACTTCGTTGCGCATCAATTTCTTGCGCAATTTTATTGATTTCTTTGTTCAATTTTTCCAATTCCGCTTCAATTTCTGTTTCACGCTTGGAAATCTCTACCATTCGAATATGGATAAATGTGTAGGCTTCTTTCAATTCAGCAACCACCACTCCACGTTCGTTTCCTTTTAGATTACTGTTTATTGACAACAAATTTTTGTCCGTTTGCAGAATGAAATGCTCATCACGTAACATTTTATCTTGCGTTCTCAATTTTTCCATTTTTTCGTTCAACAATTTCAATTCCTGATTCGAAATGCGTTTGTCTTCAAAATTTTTACGCATACTAACAGCCAAAATCGTCAAACTTCCACTCGCTTTCATTTGAATCGTATTTTGATCCAAAAAGTCAGTTAACTTTTCAAAAACTAGGGTTTGTTTTCCCGCTTTTAAACTTGTTGATTTACTGTGTTCCAATTGAACTCCTTGAAAAAACACGGTTGCTTTCTCCAATTTGGAAGTTAATTCCACTTCCTTTTGAGCAAAAACGGAAGCTTTTAAACTTAAAACAGTGAATAGTGATAATAGATTAATTTTCATTTTTATACTTTTAAATATAATATTCTGATGAAAGATACAGCTAAATTCCATAAACGTTCATCAAAAAAGTTTATTTTTTTATCAAAGGATAGATCAAATTCTCCAAGCCATTGATTTTTATTTCAAGAATTTGTTCCAATTGTGTACCCAATTTCCCTGGTGGAAAACCTTTGTTTTTGAACCAAACCAAATAATCTTCAGGAAGATGAATTAACAATTTCCCTTGGTATTTACCAAAAGGCATTTTCATATTGGCTAGGGAAATGAGTTCTAAACGTGCTTCTTGATTCAATTTGTTATAATTTAGTGCTAAAGATAGGAATTAATCTTAATTTTTTTAAATTTTGATCTAATTATTTTGTCATGATTTTTAAAAAAAATCACGCCAAAACAGATTTTTGAATTTCATTTTAACCATGGATTTCATCCATGGTTAAAATGTTAAACTCCGCTGGAGTTTATGAAATTAAACCTAATAATATCTTTTGAAATTTAAACTGACTTCTATTACTAACAAAGCAACTCCTGCGGAGTTGAACAAATATAACGATACACCGATTTTTATCGAGGTGTCGTAATCCAGCAATCATATCTTATTTTTGGCATGTGTTTTTGATTAAAAAACCATGACAAAAAACATAAAGAAATTCTTCGCGACAAAAAAACAATACAATTCAATACGCACAATCTTTGTTAAAATTTGAAAGTATAAAGTAACAATTTTCTACCTTATTCGTTTAATTGAAACAGGCATGGTTTTTGAGTGAAAAAAAACTTTCAAAAAAGTGAAAAAAATATTTGGATTGCTTACTTTTTTGGTTGTATCTTTGCACTCAATTTCCATTTAATATTCTTAAAAAAGGAGAGATAAGTAAGCATGAGACAACTCAAAATCACCAAATCGATCACGAATCGAGAAAGTCAATCACTTGACAAATACTTACAAGACATTGGCCGTGAGGAATTAATTACAGCTGAAGAAGAAGTAGAATTAGCACGAAAAATTAAGCAGGGAGATCAAAGAGCGTTAGAGAAATTAACACGTGCAAATCTTCGTTTCGTTGTTTCTGTTGCTAAACAATACCAAAATCAAGGTTTAACATTACCAGATTTAATCAACGGAGGAAACTTAGGTTTGATTAAAGCTGCACAAAAATTTGATGAAACACGTGGTTTTAAGTTCATTTCTTATGCCGTTTGGTGGATTCGTCAATCAATCTTACAAGCATTAGCTGAACAAGCACGTATTGTACGTTTACCTTTAAATCAAGTTGGTTCGTTAAATAAAATCAACAAAGCATTTTCTAAATTAGAGCAAGAATTTGAGCGTCCACCATCTGCAGAAGAATTAGCAGAAGCATTGGAAGTTCCAGAAGATAAAATTAAAGAAAGTTTAAATGTATCTGGTCGTCACGTATCAATGGATGCACCTTTATCTTCTAACGAAGATGGTGGAACATTAATGGACGTAATGGCAAACGCGGATGCTCCAAAAGCAGATCATGCTTTGATGGCTGAATCGTTACAAAAAGAAATTGAGCGTTCTTTAAGTACATTAACTGATAAGGAAAGAGAAATCATTCGTTTGTTTTTCGGAATCGGAATGAATCACGGTTTGACTTTAGAAGAAATTGGTTCTAAGTTCAATTTAACGAGAGAGCGTGTGAGACAAATCAAGGAGAAGGCAATTAGAAGATTGCGACATACTTCTCGAAATAAGTTATTGAAATCTTATTTAGGATAATCAAAGCGAGGGCTGTCCGTCAATTGACGGATGGCCCTTTTTTTTTAATTATAATTTAAAATAAACACTTAAAAAACAAAGAATGGAGACATTGGTAGGTTACGAAAAAGAACTTAATGCACATGTAAAAAAAGAACGTGCAGCTGTATTGTTAGCAAGTAAAACAGGAGAATTGCTTTACGACAAAGGCGTTGAATTAGTTTTGTTCAGAAATCATTTATTGGATATCACAGTATCTGAAATTTTGAACTTACATGAATATGCAAAAAAAGTTGTAAATAGACCAATTGACATTTTCACTACTTCTGAGTTAGCTGAAGAAATCTACAAAATGGATTTGGCTCCATCAAAATTAGATATCGGTAAATTAGCAAGTGAGTGGTTAAATGAAGAAGGTAAATATGCTTCTAAAAAAGATTTCTTAATCAATAAATTATCTTCTTACTTCACAACTGACTCTACTCCAATCGAACCAAGAGATGTAGTTTTATACGGGTTTGGTCGTATTGGTCGTTTGGCTGCTCGTGAGTTAATCAAACAAGCAGGTAAAGGTCAACAATTACGTTTGAGAGCTATCGTTACACGTGGTTCTTCTGACAAAGACATCGTTAAAAGAGCTTCTTTATTGAGAAATGACTCTGTTCATGGAGCATTTAAAGGAAGTGTAATCGAAGATTTAGAAAACAAATCAATTATCATCAACGGACAACGTGTTCAAATGATTGATGCTTCAAATCCAGAAGACATCGATTACACTACATACGGAATCAACAATGCTTTGGTAATTGACAATACAGGTATTTTCACTGATAGAACAGCTTTATCAAGACATTTGAAAGCTAAAGGTGTGACCAAAGTTTTGTTAACTGCTCCAGGAAAAGAAATTCCAAACGTAGTTTACGGAATCAACCAAGGAGAATTAGATTTAGAGAACGAAAACATTTTCTCTGCTGCTTCTTGTACAACAAACGCTATTTCTCCAATTTTAAAAGTTGTAAATGATAAATTTGGTGTTGTAAGGGGACATATCGAAACGGTTCATGCTTACACAAATGACCAAAACTTATTGGATAACATGCACAAAAGCAGCCGTAGAGGACGTTCTGCTGCGATCAACATGGTTATTACTTCAACGGGAGCTGGAGCTGCTGTAACGAAAGTTATTCCAGACTTAAAAGATAAATTAACTGCTAACGCGGTTCGTGTACCAACTCCAAATGGTTCTTTGGCTATTTTGAGTTTAAATTTGAAAAAGAAAACCAATGTTGCTGAAATCAATGCTGTGATTAAAGATGCTGCATTAAACGGCGAATTGGTAAATCAAATTTACTACTCTTTGGATCCAGAATTGGTATCAAGTGATATCGTTGGAAATACATGTTGTTCTGTTTTCGATTCTCAAGCTACAATTGCTGCTGAAGATGGTGAAAATGTAGTTTTATACGCTTGGTACGACAACGAATTCGGATATACAAAACAAGTAATCCGTTTGGCAAAACACGTTTCTAAAGTTAGAAGAAAGATATACTACTAAATCGACTACTGTTTTAAAGTTATAAGAAATCCTCTTCGTCTTTTGATGGAGGGGATTTTTTGATGAATGGGGTTTCCCGCAGATAGGCGCTGTCCCGATAGCTATCGGGATTTTCGCAGATTTTCGGGGATATTTTTATTCTTACAAACATCATTAATTTTATTGAAATTTATTGCATATTTGCAGAGGTATCTTGATAAAAATTATGTTGATTCAATTCATTAAAATAGCTGGTGGTGGTAAGTTCGCAGGTCCCCACCCGAGCACAACTGGAATTTCAAATAATTTGGGTATTATCATCTCATCTATTTTCTTACTTTTTCTATTGTACATAATACTTAAAGTTCGTAAAAGTCTTAAAGATGATTTAAAAAATAAAAGGCCATTTAAAAAATAATTACTAAACATTTCCAAAAAAACTTGCCATTTAAAATTCCTTTTCTATATTTGCAACCAAATGGTTTCGTAATTAAATATAAAATAAAAATATATGAATTTAGCTTTTGATTTCACGATTAACAAAGAAAACAACACCGTAATGGTGAAAAGAGAATTTGCAGCAAATTTAGAATTAGTTTGGGAAGCTTGGACAAATCCTGAAATCTTGGATCTATGGTGGGCGCCAAAACCTTACAAAACGGAAACAAAATCCATGGATTTTAGAGAAGGCGGTCGTTGGTTGTATT
>JBKCGI010000162.1:0-31742 GCA_046303515.1 Flavobacteriia bacterium
ATAAAAGACTTGTCCTAAATAATAGAAAAATAAACTATGAGCCTTTGTGTTTAAGTAAAAACAATCCTTAATTTTGCAAAAAATATTTTCATGCAAATAAACGCAGCAATTCAGCTTTTACCTTTCGGAAACGACGAAGAAAAATACAGTATCATTGACCAAGCTATTGCTTTGATTGACAAAAGTGGTTTGTCTTACAAGGTGTGTCCTTTTGAAACGGTAATTGAAGGTGAGGCGCAAGATATTTACAAGTTGTTGGATGAAATCAGAATTGAAAGTTTAAAAAAATGCACAGATATTTTGATTAATATTAAAATTCATGCTGCAAATCGCGATTTGACTTTTCAAGAAAAGTTAGAGAAATATTGAGCATAACTATTCAGTAAATGTCATTTTTTCAAATTTCAAATATTTTACCTGTAATCCCAGAAAATTTAGCTCATGGAGTTTATTTATGGATCACGCATGCCGATAAAATTCCACCACACATTGGAATTTCTGTGGATGGGAATTATTTCAGTTTGAAAGTAAATGGAAAAGACGACAAAGAGATCGCTTTGATTTACAGAACTATTTCTCAGAAAAAAATTCCGAGTTTGTTTGTGCAATTGGATGAAAAATGCTTAGATAAAAACCGTTACTTAACCGTTAAAAACACTTTTGTATCTATAAATCAAGAAGTTAAAACTTGTTTGTTTCCTGTTTTGGATTTTTTAAGCCTATCAGATAAATCTTTTTTGTTAGTGGATTTGTTGAAATATTTGGAAGATAATCAAACTGTAATTCAGTATTTTGCTTTAAATTTACCAGCAGATTTCCAAGGAATTAAAAAATATGCCTTGGAAGATGTAACAAATCATTTGAAAAAAATAAAAGATGCTGAAAGGCCCAAACATATTTCTTAGAGCGGTTGAACCAAGTGATGCAACTCGGATTTTGTTGTGGGAAAATAATCCCGATCATTGGCGCGTCAGTGGAACAGAAGCTCCATTTTCGATGCACGGAATTTTGGAATACATCAACAGTATTCAAAATTTTCGTCAATCTGGAGAATTGCGTTTGATGATTTGTCTGCAAACAACAAAAGAAGCCATCGGAACCTTAGACTTATTTGAAGCGAGTTTCAAACATGGCAGGGCAGGAGTAGGAATTTTAATTGCAGAAAAATCCGAAAGAAATAAGGGTTTTGCAAAAGAAAGTTTAGATTTGTTGGCTGAATACGCTGGAGTATTTTTAGGTTTTCACAACCTCACAGCCAATATTTTGGAAGATAATGAAGCAAGTATTCGTCTGTTTGAGTCAGCGAATTACGAATTAGTTGGAATAAGAAAAGAGTGGTTTTTGGACCATGGAAAAAGAATTAACGAACGAATTTATCAATTATGTTTAAAAAAGTAGGAATTGTTGTTGCCGTTTTGGCTGTGGTTGGAATCATTGTTTTATGGCCAAAAATCAGTTTGTATTTTGCTGGTTCAAAAGAAGTTGTGAATACCAACAAAGTGGATTTTTTCTTTGACGCCAAATCAGATTTAAAAGGTTTAGCTGATCAATTGGAAAAAGCAAAAATTATCGACGATAAAGACGCATTTTTGAAAGTAGGTGAATACAAAGAATTGAACACCGAACGTTTGGCTTCAGGGAAATATGTAATAGAACCAGGGACAAATTACAAAACGATCTTAAATGGTTTCACAAAAAACTCAAACGGAAACGGAAATGCTGAAGTTGAAGTTGAAGTAACTTTTAACAATTGTCGTGACGTGATTCAATTGGCAGGAAAAGTGTCAAAATGTATCATGACGGATAGCACACAATTAGCTGAATTTTTGACTTCTGACGCTACTTTGAAAAAATACGATTTCACACCAGAACAATTGCCAGCATTGTTTTTACCGAATACCTACAAAATGTTTTGGGATACAGATGCAGAGCAATTTTTACAACGCATGGCAAAAGAATTTAAAAATTTCTGGACTCCAGAGCGCATGAGTAAATTGCAAGCCGTTGGTTTAAAATCTCCTTCAGAAGCGGTTACTTTAGCGAGTGTTGTTTATTCTGAGCAAGGTAAACACAAGTCTGAATGGCCAATTATTGCTGGTTTGTACTTGAATCGTATCGCCAAAGGAATGAAATTACAATCCGACCCAACTTTTAAATTTTGTTGGGGAGATGAATTGAAAGGCGTACAACGTTTAACTTACGAGCACAGAGACAGAGATTGTCCCTACAATACTTATTTGTACAAAGGTTTGCCTCCAGGACCAATTTGTATTCCTCCAACAGAATGTGTGGATGCTGTTTTAAATCGCGACAAAAACGATTACATTTTCATGATGGCAAAAGCAGATTATTCTGGTTTACATGATTTTACAGTGAATTATGCTGATCATGATCGTTTGGCAGGAATTTATTCGAAGTGGTTGAAAAGGGAGGGGTATTAGTTATAAGTTAACGATAGTTTGTGTTAATAGTATTCGAATATGACGGAATTTAGAACACAAGTTTATTTTGCCTTGAGTGGAGAAAGTTTTGATCCATTTGAAATATCAAAAAGATTAAAAGTGTTACCAACCGAATCTTGGAAAAAAGGTGACAGAGGTAAATATAATCCTTCATTAAAAAACTCTGGATGGATTTATTCTTCAAAAATCGGTAGTGAATATATTGAGATTTCAAAACTAATAAATGAATTTGTACGTAAATTTGAAAATAATATTGAAATTCTGATTGATTTAAAAAATGAATTTAATTTAACTTCTGTATTAGAAATTGTGCTAGATATTGATATTAATCCAAGTCAAACAACTCCTGCATTATTTTTAGACTTAAAAACAATAGAGTTCTTAAGCACTACTAAAACAACATTTGATGTAGATATTTATAGATTTTCTTCTGAAAAATAATTAAAAAATCCATGAATCTGTGTTTGAAAATTAGTTTATATTAGTTAAATTTCTTTGCAATTTGAATATTTGGAAACTAATTTTGAAACTCCATTTTTTATTAAAAGATGTTTAACTTATTTCTTTATTTTACTTACTTTTGCTTTTCAATAATGTAACAATAAAAAGTAGAAATTATGCCAATCAGAAATCTAGAACCAAAAGCTTTGTGGAATCATTTCGCAGATTTAAATGCAGTGCCACGTCCTTCTAAAAGAGAAGAAAGGGTGCGTGCTTTTATGGTGAATTTTGGAAAATCTTTGGGTTTAGAAACAAAAGAAGATGCTATCGGCAATGTGATTATCAAAAAACCGGCTACAGCTGGCATGGAAAACCGTCAGACAGTTGTCTTGCAATCGCATTTAGATATGGTTCACCAAAAAAATAGTGATACCGTTTTTGATTTCGAAACGCAAGGCATTGAAATGTTGGTTGATGGAGATTGGGTAAAAGCAAAAGGTACAACTCTTGGAGCTGACAATGGAATTGGTGTAGCAGCAATTATGGCAATTTTCGCTTCGACAGATATTGCTCACCCTGCTTTGGAAGCCATGCTTACAATTGATGAAGAAACAGGAATGACTGGTGCGATGAAATTGGATCCAAGTAACTTTTCTGGAACGATTTTATTGAATTTAGATACGGAAGATGATGATGAATTGTCGATCGGATGCGCTGGTGGAATTGACACAAATACTTCGTATACCTACGATATCGTTCCTGTTGAGAATGATAGTGTAACCTATGAAATTTCCCTTCGTGGTTTATTGGGTGGACATTCAGGAATGGACATTCACCGTGGAAGAGGAAATGCAAACAAATTGATGAATCGTATTTTGTATCAAGGAATTTCATTGTTTCCAATTCAAATAACATCAATCGATGGAGGAAGTTTGAGAAATGCTATTCCACGAGAATCAACAGCGATAGTTTCTGTTGAAAAAGAAAATCAAAAAGCCTTTGAAAACTTTTTAGCTGATAAAATTGCGAAATTGAAATTCGAATATCAATCCATTGAAACAGAATTAAAAATCGATTGGAAAATCGTTGAAACGGAAACTGAAGCTGTAAGCGAAGAAGATACTTTAAAAATATTAAATACTATTTATGCTTGTCCAAATGGAGTTTTCAGAATGAGTCCAGATATTGCTGGATTAGTAGAAGCTTCAACAAGTTTGGCAAGAATTATTATAAAAGACGGAAAATTCATCACACAATCTTTGCAGCGTTCAAGTGTTGAGACTACGAAAGATGATGTAGCGAATGCTGTTCGTGCTTCTTTCGAAAACATGGGCGCAGCAGTTGTACAAAATGGCGATTATCCTGGATGGCAACCAAATCCAAATTCAGCGATCTTAACTTTGATGGCAGATATGTATCGTAAAAAATTCAACGAAGAGCCACAAATTAAAGCTTGCCACGCAGGTTTAGAGTGTGGAATTTTAGGTGGACATTTACCAAATATGGATATGATTTCTTTTGGACCAAATATTCGTGCAGCGCATTCACCGGACGAGAAAGTGCAGATTTCTTCTGTAGAGAAATTTTGGGGGTATTTGTTGGATGTGTTGAAGGAGATTCCTGTAAAGTAAATGCTATTACAATTTAATTATAACCATAGAAGTCATTTAAGTTTTATTATTTTGAATGCAGAGTGACTAAGTGCATTTAAGTTAGTAAATTTTTCAATAAGTGAAAATGACTTTTATGCGCTTGTTTAGTTTGCTTTGAATCAATTTATATTAAGAAAAGCTTATATGGTTCAAAATTTTAACATTTATAGTTTATATTACTAAATGAAAGTAAAATTCTCGAAATACCAAGGAACTGGAAATGATTTCATCATGCTCGACAATCTGTCCGGTAAATACGATTCCTTGACCATACCTCAAATTCAATATTTATGTGATCGTAAATTTGGTATTGGAGCTGATGGTTTGATCAAAATTTCTAAAGCAGAAAATGCCCTCTTTGAAGTTGATTATTACAATTCCGATGGTTCGAAAAGTTTTTGTGGAAATGGAGCTCGTTGTTCAGTAGCTTTTGCACAAAAATTAGGGATAGATTCCAATCATGTTGTTTTTACTGCTATTGATGGATTACATGAGGCCCAAAAAAAGGATGATTTGGTTTCTTTAAAAATGAATAATGTGCATGATATTAAAGAAATCGGAAGTGATTATGAATTACATACTGGTTCGCCACATTATATTCGTTTTGTTGAAAATTCGCTTGATTTGAATGTTTTTCAAGAAGGCAGAAAAGTGCGTTATGCGCCATCTTACCAAGAGGAAGGAATTAATGTGAATTTTGTGGAAGAATTAAACCCAAGTGAACTAGAAGTAGCTACATATGAGCGTGGAGTAGAGGATGAAACACTTTCCTGTGGAACTGGAGTTACTGCAGCAGCTTTGGCTTATGCGCAAATGAAAGCACTTTTTGGAAAGCAAGAAATAAAGATTCACACAAAAGGGGGGAAATTGAAAATTGCATTTGAAAGAACTGGCGATGATGATTATGTGAATATTTTCTTGATTGGTCCAGCAATTCATGTATTTGACGGCGAAATTGATATCAAATGAAATTAATAATTCCAACAATTCAAGATATAGCTGCTGAGGTTACTAAATTTTTACCTTTGTTACATGAGACAAAAATCGTTTTGCTTTATGGTGAAATGGGAATGGGTAAAACAACTTTTACGCAGGAAGTTTTGAGGCAAATGGGTATTTCGCATTTGGAAGGTTCACCAACATATTCTTTGGTCAATGAGTATGAATCTGAAAAATATGGTAAAATTTATCATCTAGATTTATACCGATTGAAATCAGATGAGGAAGCGTATGACATCGGAATTGAAGAAATTTTAGATGGAAAGAGTTATTGTTTTATCGAATGGCCAGAAAAAATAGAATCTTTTTTAGAAGATGACTTCTTAGAAATGAAGTTTTCCCTCAATACAAAACTTGAACGTGAAATTACAATAACAAAAAAGTCGTAAGATTTCTCCTACGACTCCCCGAATAGTGGTTTACATCTATTTGGTTTTTTGGACCTTTTCCATATATGCAGATTTTTTTGGAGCTTTTTTAATCTGATTAATTTTTGCTGGATTCATTTTTTTGGAGCTATCATTTCTCTTCGAAATCTCTTTTGCTCTTTTTACTTTTTCTGGGGATAGTTGTGCTTGAGAATTAAAGGCTGCAAAACCTAAAATTATTCCTGTAATCATTAATTTTTTCATGGCATTTAAGATTTATATCATAGTGATAACAAAATCGATGCCAAATTATTTCTTTAAGTCCAACAATTTATTTTTGATGGATTCTAATTTTGAAATCAAATCAGATTTATCAGAAACTTCTGATTTTACAGTTGTTTTGTTTGCTTTTAAGGCTTTTTTTGCACCTTCTAATGTAAAACCTTCTTCTTTCACCAAAAGATAAATCTTGTTAAAATTTTCTAAATCTTTAACCGTATAAAGTCTATTACCTTTTGCATTTTTCTTAGTAGCCTCAAAACCGAACTCTTTCTCCCAAAACCTTATTAATGAAGTGTTTACATTAAAGAGTTCAGCGACTTCTCCAATGGAATAATACATTTTTTTGAGTGATTTAAGCTCTAATTCAGTCACTTGCGGATTTTTTTGTTTGTGAAATTAATACTATTTTTGCAAACGCAATGAAAAAAATAAAGAATTTTTTAATATTTTTTGGCCTGATGTTATTCCTTTTAACACAGTCAGCATTTGCGCAAATAAAGTCTGATAGCACTGTCATTTTATCGGATACAATTAAAGGAATCGACAGCTTAAAAACAAAATTTGTTCCTGTAAAAAACTCTCAACAAGTTGATGCGATGATTACCTTCGCTAAGAAATTCATGGGAACTCCCTACAGATATTCGGGTACAACACCTTCAGGTTTTGATTGCTCAGGATTTATTTCTTACATTTTTGGTAACTTCGGTTTTGATTTGGTGCATTCAAGCTATGGAATGGCAGAATATGGAAAAACAGTTAAATTAGCTGATATTCGTCCGGGTGATTTAATGTTTTTTAAGGGAAGTAGCACTAAATCCAAGCAAATTGGTCATGTGGCGATGGTTGTTGAAGTTACCCCTGATGCTATTAAATTTATTCATTCATCAACTTCTCGAGGAGTGACGATCGACAATTTCAAAACAAGTAAATACTATATTCCAAGGTACATTACCGCGAAAAGATTGGATTATGGTGTGGTTGAAGGTGAAAGTCAACCAATTCAAGAAAAAAAGTAAAGTTTATTTTTGAAGAATATCACTACCTTTTAAAAGTAGCAGCTCTTGAGCTTTTTTGATTGTTATTTTTTCGCCTAAGAAATATGCGCTAACAAATGAATCTTGCATTGCTCCATTGGCTCTGATTTTTTTCCATTTTTCGTAAGCATCTTCATAGTTTAGAAATACGTCAACACTGTATCTGATGAATCCGTCAGGAGATTTAGAAACTAAAACTTTTCCTAATTTGTTAAATTTATTGTTTTTCATCACTTTTTGATACGCACCAATTTGTACTGTGAAGAATAAACCTTGGAGAAATTCACCACTTTCTAGCACTTTAATATCGTCTTGATTACTTGAAATCGCCTCAATATAAGCCACTCTATTGTGAGTAATATCTTTTTCGTTTTCTGGTAAATTAGCTTTTTTCCTACTTTCTCCTAGTGCAAAAATTCTATCTGGACTAATTCCTTTTAAAACAATAGCTGTTTTAATTACATTTGCTCGATTAAATGATAGTTCTTCTGTATAAATGGAATCACCAAAATCATCTGTAAAACCATAAATGATAATTTTTTTATGTTTATTTTCGAGCATACATTTTGCTAGCGAATCAATGATTGGTTCATAATAACTGAGCAAATCATGCTTTGCTTTATTGAAAACAAACACTGGAAAGTCATTCAAATCACAGTCAAAAGTTAATTCCGGTTTTGGACAGCCTTGAAAATCTTTTAACCCAAATTCTTCTGGGCACATGTCTTCTTCATCTAGAATTCCATCCTTATCGGTGTCGTAGACATTGGCCAGAATAGAATCTTGTTTTAGGACTGGAATAGAGTCTTTAATTATTTCTTTTTCGATAGTTTTATTGTTCCAATCATAATGGGTTTTATTTTTTCCTATGTAGTAGGACCCTCCAACTGAAATATTGGCAATCATACCATATTTACTTGTGGCGTTTTCCTTAAAATCAAAATTATATTGTTGATTCATGTTGCTAATCAAACTTAAATCTAAATTCATAGCGAACCTGTCATTTATTTTAACTTGAGGTAAAACACCTATCATAAAATTAAACATATTATCTGAGGTTCGTGCACCAGTATTGTTCGACGAAGAGTCTCCAATATTGTGTGAATAACCAATTCCACTATGCATAATCAATCCAATTCTATTCGTCCAATCCGAAAAATGAAGAATTTTACCAACGTTTAAAACGCCTTGAATGTTTGACCTAAAATAAAAACTACTGAAAGGAAGACTTTCGGAATAAGTTCCATAGTTGTCGTTTTTAAATCTGTCAAATCCGAAATCGACTTTTATTCCAACTTTTTCTCGAAACATATATCTTGCGCCTAGATCTGCATGAAAAAGTCCAACATAATTAGCATAATAATTTTGACTTAAAGCCGTAAATGGATTGGTAATTCCTAAATTGTAATCAAATGAAAATTTATTATTTGCATTTTCTTGCGAGAAGGCAATAATATTTAATAAAAAGACTATTGATAATAATTTAGTTTTCATGACATCACATTTTTTTACTCCAATCGAAATGTTCCAAATGAGGTCCAAAGTAATAAGATATTCCTGCTCCAAAATTAAAAATTACGCCATCAAATCCTTGTCTTTTTGCAGATGAATTCATGTCGAAAGTAAATGTTTGTGACAAGTGAGAAATCATTAAAATATTCACATTTGCAGCCATTCTTGGTCCAATTTTGATTTGGGGAGAAAATCCTAAAACCAAATTAATCATAATGTCAGAAAAATCGCTTTTCCATTCAACTCCTTGCAATGTATTTTTACTTTGAAGAATAGAGAATCCACCCCCTGTATGCATCAAAAGACCAAATCTATCCGTTTTACTTTTAAAATTTAAAACATTTCCCAAATTTGTAACTCCTATGATAGATGTTCGGTAATAATTTGTTTTATCGACCAAATTAGTATCAGCTAAATTGATGCTTCTATGACCAAAATTAAATTGATTGTAATTAAATTCAGCTTTTATACCAAATCTATCATTCATCATAAAGCGATTAGAATAATTGGTTGATAAACTCCCGGCTTTAGCATAAAAACCATCAGTCAAAGTACTTACGACAGTTGAAATTCCAATTTCTATCTCGTTTGAAAATCGATTTGATTTAAGTTGACTTAATGTAAATTGAGACAATAAAAGCAAAAATATTATAACTGTTAATTTCATTGGTTACTAGTGTGTTGCAAATTTTGTTCTAACAAAAATAGCTTTTTTTTAAATACAAATCTCAAAAATGTAAAATTAAGTCTTGAATTTGATTTATAAATTAGTATTTTTGTTTTTGCAGTGCTATAAAAATAAAAATAGAATTACATTTTGATTTAAATTTGCAACTGTAAATTTTATTCTTTTACATGAAAAAAATAGCATTAATTAGTGGAGTTACAGGGCAGGATGGTGCTTATTTAGCTGAGTTTTTGCTTAAAAAAGGCTATTTTGTACATGGGATAAAGCGCAGGTCATCTAGTTTTAATACCGATAGAATTGATCATTTATATCAAGATATTCATGTAAATAATCAAAATTTTAGGCTTCATTATGGAGATTTGACTGATTCCACTAATCTTATCCGATTGATTCAAGAAATTCAGCCTGATGAAATTTATAATTTAGGTGCCATGAGTCATGTGCAAGTTTCATTTGAAATCCCTGAATATACTGCAAATGCTGATGGATTAGGTGCTCTTCGAATTTTAGAAGCCATACGGATATTAAAATTGGAAGATAAAATTAAATTTTATCAGGCCTCAACTTCTGAATTGTATGGGAAAGTACAAGAAGTGCCACAAAATGAAAATACTCCCTTTTACCCCAGAAGTCCTTATGCTATAGCTAAGTTGTATGCATATTGGACGACTGTTAATTACCGTGAAGCTTATGGTATATTTGCTACAAATGGTATTTTGTTCAATCATGAATCACCGGTGAGAGGTGAAACATTTGTCACACGAAAAATAACGAGAGGAGTAGCAAGAATTGCTTATGGAATAGAGTCTAAAATCTATTTAGGTAATTTAGACGCACAACGCGATTGGGGACATGCCAAAGATTATGTTCGAATGATGTGGATGATTTTACAAGCTGAATCACCAGAAGATTGGGTCATTGCGACTGGGAAAACTACTTCTGTTCGGGATTTTGTTATCGCGGCTTTTGGTGAAATTGGGGTGGAAATAGAATTTAGAGGAGAAGCAATTGACGAAAAAGGCTTTGTGAAAAGTTGCCAAAATTCTAACTTTGAAATTGAAATTGGACAAGAGATAATTGCGATTGATAAGCGATACTTCAGGCCAACCGAGGTCGATCTGTTGATTGGTGATGCCTCTAAGGCGAAAGAAAAGTTAAATTGGGAACCAGAATTTTCGTTAGTTGATTTGATAAAGGAAATGGTTTCTTCAGATTTACAACAAGTTGAAAAGGAAGTCTATTTGAAGCGAGGAGGATATGCTCCAAAAAATTATTATGAATAAGAATTCTAAATTATTTTTAGCTGGACATAATGGAATGGTTGGGTCAGCATTGCATCGAAAGTTGCTTGATTTGGGCTTTACAAATGTTATTATGAAATCTTCTCAAGAGTTGAATTTACTTAGACAAGATGAAGTTGAAAGATTTTTTGAAAAAGTGAAACCCGATTATGTGATTTTGGCAGCAGCAAAAGTTGGCGGAATTAAAGCGAATAATAATTTTAGAGCAGATTTTATATACGAAAATCTGATGATCCAAAATAATGTCATACATGCCGCTTTTCAAAATAAAGTTCAAAAATTGCTTTTTTTGGGAAGCTCTTGTATTTATCCGAAAGAAGCTCCACAACCCTTAAAAGAATCCTATTTATTAACTGGTGTATTGGAAAGTACGAATGAACCATATGCCTTGGCGAAAATAGCTGGTATCAAAATGTGTGAAAATTATTATCGTCAATATGGTTGTAATTTTATTTCGATAATGCCTACGAATATGTTTGGTCCAAATGATAATTACGATTTAGAAAATTCTCATGTTTTGCCTGCACTTCTTAGAAAATTTCATTTGGCGAAGCAACTTGAAATCGGAAATTGGGATGCAATTCGCAGCGATTTTAAGAACAATCCAATTAAAGGTATGGAAGAAAATAATTCCAATTCTCAAATTTTGGATTATTTGGAAAAAATTGGAATTTCAAAAAATCTACATGATCAGGTTCAAATTCAATTGTGGGGTTCTGGAAATGCATTTAGAGAATTTATGTTTGTGGATGATTTCGCAGCAATCTGTCTTGAATTATTTCAAAAAGTTAATGCGGAAATGTTATATGATAATTTAAATGAAACACATATAAATGTTGGAACCGGTGAAGAAATTTTAATACGAGATTTAGCGGAAATGATAAAAAAAATCATAAACTTTAAAGGAAATATCGTTTGGAGTAACAATGATTTGGATGGAACGATAAAAAAACGTTTAGATATTTCACTTTTAGAGAAATTGATGCCAATTGAAAAACAAAATTTAGAACAACGAATTACTTTAAACTACCAACTTTATTTAAATGTTTAAGGGGCAGGAAAATATTGAGGATTGGGATTTGGTCATAAAAGCGAAATCTTCACTTTTTTCATTGAATTTGAAAGCTGTATGGTCCTATCGTGATTTACTTTTTTTGATGGTTAAAAGAGATATTATTTCTTTTTATAAGCAAACTATTTTAGGGCCAATTTGGTTTTTGATTCAACCGTTAATTACCACTTTTATGTTTGTGTTTGTTTTCGGAAATCTTGCAAAAATAAGCACAGACGGTTTACCTCAAGTATTGTTTTACCTGACAGGAATTGTTGCTTGGAATTATTTTTCTGAGTGTTTAATAAAAACCTCAAGTACTTTTAAAGACAATGCACCTATATTTGGAAAGGTATATTTTCCGCGCTTAGTTATGCCATTGAGTTTGATTTTTAGTAACCTTTTACGTTTTGGAATTCAATTTGCTTTGTTGATTGTGGTACTTGCATATTTTACTTTTTCAAAAGATTTTCATTTTGTTTTTACTTGGACACTTTTATTAATTCCAGTTTTTATTATTTTAATGGCTTTTTTAGCACTTGGTTTTGGGATGATAATTTCGGCTTTAACGACTAAATATCGTGATTTTGCCTTCCTAATAACTTTTGGGGTTCAACTTTGGATGTATGTTACTCCAATTATTTATCCAATCAGTGCAGCACCGGGAAAATATCACTTTTGGATTTCATTAAATCCAATGTCAACAGTCATTGAAGGATTTCGCTTTGCACTCTTGGGTAAGGGTCAGCTCGATTTAATTTCTATTTTGTATGTTTTTATTTTTACGTTAATTATCTTTTTGCTTGGATTGCTTATTTTTAATAAAGTGGAGAAAAACTTCATGGATACGGTTTAAATTTAATATGAAATGAGTTTAGCCTTAAAAATAGAGCAGTTATCAAAGATTTACCATTTGGGTCAAATTGGAACAGGAACTTTTTATAATGATTTGAAACGTTTTTCAGCTAAAATAAGAGGTAAAGAAGATCCCTTTTTGAAAATTGGTGAAGTAAACCATCGCAGTTCCAAAGGTGGAAATGTTGTATATAGTTTGAAGGATATTAATTTAGAACTAAATCAAGGAGATGCACTTGGAATTATTGGAAAAAACGGTGCTGGAAAAAGTACCTTATTGAAAATAATATCTCAAATTACCGCGCCTAGTTCTGGTCAAGTAAAAATTAAAGGGAGAGTAGCAAGTTTACTTGAGGTTGGAACAGGTTTTCATCCTGAATTGACTGGACGTGAAAATATTTTTTTGAACGGTGCCATTTTAGGAATGCGAAAACATGAAATTTCTAGAAAATTAGACGAAATCATTGCTTTTAGCGGTGTGGAAAGATATATTGACACTCCTGTAAAACGCTATTCGTCAGGGATGTATGTTCGCTTGGCATTTGCTGTTGCTGCACATTTGGAATCGGAAATTTTGATAATTGATGAAGTTTTAGCTGTGGGTGATGCTGAGTTCCAAAAGAAGTGCCTCGGTAAAATGGGCGATGTTACCTCAAAAGAGGGTAGGACTGTTTTGTTTGTGAGTCACAATATTGCTGCGGTAAAATCACTTTGTAATAAAGGTTTAGTTCTAGAAGATGGCCAAAATAAAATGTTTGGCGACATTGGTCTTTCCACAAATTATTACATGGGAGGAAGCAATTCAAGTAATGAAAAGGAATTCACGCAATTTGGATTAAAAGATATTTTCCAATTAAATAAAATAAGTATCCAATCAAAAAAGTCAAATGGTAAGGAAGCTATTTGTGACTCTGAAGATTTTGAATTAGAAACAGTATTAGATGTTAAAGTTCAGGATGCAGAAAAATATCATGTTACTTATCATCTGTATAACGATATAGGAGAGGCAGTATTTTCATTTAGTCATTTTGATCAATTTGATTTAAAACAAGGTGCAAATGTTTTGACAGTTTGTTTTCCATCGAAATTGTTGCATTCAGGAACTTATTCTTTGCATTTCTTTTTTGTTTTTGAAAAAAGAGAGGTTATTTATAATGAAAATGATATTTTTAGTTTTACCATTGTCGATGGATTAAGGGAAATGGGAATTTATATGGGCAGAGAACCTGGTACTATTCGTCCACAGTTAAAATGGGAAAATTCAACTCAACTTTAAAATGGACTCAAAAGATAATGTTTTTGTTGTTGTATTAATGATTGCCTATAATCATGAAAATTATATTGCAAAAGCAATTCAATCTGTCTTGGATCAAAAAACTAATTTTAAGGTAAAACTGATTATCGGGGATGATAGTTCAATTGATAATACATCTCAAATTTGCATTGAATTTAAGTCAAAGTTCAATTCTGAAATTGAATTGTTTATTCATGAAAAAAACATTGGAGCAAACAAAAATTTGAGATTTATTTACGATAAATGTTTTCAATCGGAAGCCAGATATATTGCTGTTTTAGAAGGTGACGATTATTGGACGGATGAGTTTAAATTACAAAAACAAATTGACTTTCTTGAGAAGAATCCAGATTTTTCTTCCTGTTTTACAAATTCTCTCATTTTTCATCAAAAAGCTAATTATTTTGAGCAAGCTAAAAAACAAATTTGGAATGAAGCAAATTCACTGGAACTTTTAGAGCATGATGATTTTAAAGGAGATAATTTGCCCATGTCGCCAGGTCACACTTCGACATTTGTTTTTCGCAATAAATTATTTTCAACCTTCCCAGATTGGTTTTCAAAATTAAAGGTTTGTGATTTCCCTTTGTTTATGATTGTTTCTAAATTTGGAAAGGCAAAATTCATCGATGAAAATACTTCAGTTTATCGTATTTGTAATGAAGGAAGCTCAAGTAAAGGATTTCAGTTTAATAATCATACCATCGAAAGGATTTTAATTTATAAAAAACTGAATGACTATTTTTCAAATAAATATACTTCTAAAATTAGTGAAATTATAGCAAAACATTATTTCAATTTAGCTAAATTTAATTTCAAAAATAATAGCAAAATGGTGGCATTCAAAAATTTGATGAATGCCTTTAAACATAAACCTTCTTACATTGTTAAATTTTTATTCAAATGAAAGTATTAATAATTGGTACAGGAGCAATTTCCGAAATGTTTCATATTCCTGCTGCGATCAAATTATTGGGGCATGAAAATGTTTTTTTAGCTGAAAATAATAGCATTCAGTTGAAAAAAATGACAGAAAAATTTAATATTAAAAATCAAAGCCAAAACTTCCTGGAATTTCTTCCTTTGGTAGATTTCTGTATTTTGGCAACACCACCACATACGCATTTAGAAATAATTAGAAATGCCATCCAATTTTCTAAGCCAATTTTATGCGAAAAACCAATAACTTTAAATTTTCATGAAAGTGAGCAATTGATAACACTTCAACAAGAATCTAAGCTTTTAATTGCTTTATGTCATACATACAGATTTTTTCCAAATAGAAATTATATTCGAAATCAAGTGCAATCGGGTTTTTTTGGAAATCAATTGGAAATAATCATTGAAGAGGGAGAACCTGCATCTTGGCAAAGTGTGAGTGGTTATAATTTTCGTAAAGAATTAGTCCCTGGAGGAGTTTTGTTAGATGCCGGTATTCACTCCTTGGATTTCATTTTGTGGTGTCTCGGTGAACCACATTCCATTGCTTATAAAGATGATTCATTAGGAGGATTAGAAAGTAATTGTGAACTTGTATTAGAATTCGAAAAAAATGCTAAAGCAATTATTAAATTGAGTAGAACTCATAATTTTTCCAATAAAATTTATTTAAAAGGAAGTTTAAATGCGGGTGAATTAGCTATTTTTGAAATGAATTCTTTTGTTGAAAACGGCAAAGAAACCGTATTAGTAATGGATGATGAACAAGTCAACTGGGAAAACATAGCAGAAATTCAGTTGAATAATTTTATTAAAGCTATGGAAGACCCCAATTTGATCAAATGTGACTTAATTTCAGGTTCAAAAGTAATTAAACTTATTGAAAAATGTTACACGATAAAAAAGCAAAGAACTTTACCAGAATTTGCGCCTTTACCTGGAGAACTATTTTAGAACAATGAATTATCAACATAAAAAAATATTAATCACAGGTGGAACAGGCTTTATAGGTAGTCGACTCGCAGAGCGTTTGGTGCTGGAGGAAAAAGCCGATGTGAGTATTTTAGTTAATTCATGGTCAAAAGCCACATGGGTAAGTCGTTTGGACGTCAAACTGCTACAGGGCACAATTTTAGATCAAGAAAAATTGGATGAAATAACACAAGGATTTGATTTAATTTTTCATTGCGTGGGAGTTGGTGGAAGTCTCGATCATTGTATGAAAATAAATGTTGAGGGGACGAAAAATGTTTTAAAAGCAGCATTAAATAATAAGGTAAAAAGAGTTGTTTATTTAAGTAGTGTAGTGGTTACAGGTGCTGCAATATCTGATGGAATGAACGAAGAAATTAGCTTTAAAGTAACTGGAAATTCCTACGCTGATTCTAAAATTGAGGCTGAAAAATGTGTGTTAGATTTTGCTCAAAACCATGATTTAGAAGTGTCAATAATTCGACCGACATTTGTTTGGGGACCAATTTCTCCTTATTATACAATAGATATCATCCAGCAAATGAAAGCTAAAACCTTTCAAATGGTAAATGAAGGAAGTGGGGCTTGTAATGCTGTTTACATCGATAATTTAATTGATTTGGCTTTGCTTTGTGGAATTCATGAAAAAGCAAAGAATGAAGTTTTTTTGGTAAGAGATGCTGAAAAAATTACCTGGAGGAATTTTTACAATTATTATGCTAGTATGCTTAAAATGGATTTGAATGATTTTGTTTCTATACCTTCTGAATCATCATATTCAAGGAGAACAAGTTTGAAATTTAAAAATATTTTAGAAAGGGGAAGAAAAAAGCTTACTTATAAAGTAATTCAGTATAGTGAAACACATCCTCTAAAAACAAAATTATTGTTTAAAGCTCCAAGGAAAATTATTAAAATACTTATTAAACCAATTGCTCGTAAATATCCGGAAATGGATGCCTGGGAAGTAGAAACTTTTGCTTCGAAAGGATATTTGGATATTTCAAAAGCAAATGATCTTTTGGGGTATAGCCCTCAAATTTCAATTGCTGAAGGAATGAAAATGTGTGAAAAAAGTTTAAAATTGCAAAATTTCTTTTAATCATGGTTTCAATCGTAATTCCTACTGTAAACAGAGAAAAATTGTTAATTCAAACCTTGGTTAGTGTTGTGCAAATGGATGCAGATTTTTCCAGTTTTGAAGTTTTAGTAATAGATAATGGTTCAACAGATAATACTAAACTACAGGTAGAATTATTTATTGAACAAAATTCAAGTGTAAAGATTCGTTATGTTTTCGAGGAAATTCCAGGGCTTTTATCAGCTAGACATCGCGGCTTATTTGAGGCAAAAGGCGATGTTTTGGCTTACATCGATGATGATGTGGTTTTATCCAAAAACTGGTTGAAATCAATTATTCAAGTATTACATGACAAACCAGAAATTTCAATTTTAACAGGACCTTGTTTGCCATTGTATGAAGAAAATCCTCCAGCTTGGCTCGATTATTTTTGGACCAAAGATGAAAATGGTCAACATTGTGGTTGGTTAAGTTTACTTGATTTTGGTAGAATAGAGAAAGAAATAAATCCGATGTTTGTGTGGGGATTAAATTTCATTATTCGAAAAAAAGCTTTGATTGAATTGAAAGGGTTTAATCCAGATAATGTGCCTTCATACATGCAAGAATTTCAAGGAGATGGAGAAACAGGGCTTGCACTAAAGGCAATAAAAAATAATTTATTAGCATTTTATCATCCTGGAGTACTAGTTCAACATGTTGTGCCAAAAGCAAGGATTAGTAAGTCATATTTCTCGCAAAGAGCTTTTTATCAAGGGGTTGCGGATTCATTTACCAAGGAGCGTAAAAATTCATTAGAAACTACAAACCCTGAGGCTAAATTAAATTTTAGTTTTAAAAGTAAAATAAAGTCGTTTTTAAAAATAAAAGTAAAAAACGATCTTCCACATGAGGTGATTGACATTAGAAGCGTAATTGAAGAATCTAGATTGCAAGGATTTAATTTTCACCAGAATCAAGTCTTAAATAATGAAAAAGTAAAACGTTGGATTAATAAAGAAGATTATTTAGATTATAGGCTAACCGTATAAGAAATAATAAATGAAAAAAATAATTAAAAAATTACTGTCTAATATATTCGATAAATTTGGTTTTATCCTTGTAAAAAAGATCGATAACAAATTAACCAAAGAAAACCTTCATTTGCGACCAATGGGGGATATGAAGACATTTATAGAAGATCTTAAGTTTCGTGGACTTCAATGCAAAAACATACTTGATGTTGGAGCATTTAAGGCCGAGTGGAGTACGATGGTGAAACAAGTCTTTACCGAATCCAATTTTCATCTAATAGAACCACTAAAAGAATTGGAACCATATTTGAAAGATTTTTGTGATCGAAATGAGTTTTCAAATTATTTTATCAATGGCGCTGGATCTGAAAATCAAAAATTAAGCATTCATGTTTCGAGTGATTTCGCAGGAACCTCTTTTTTATCAAATGCAGAGGCAGGTGAATTTCGTGAAATCAATATTATAAAAATTGATGATTTGATTAGTGAGCATAAAATTGAAATTCCTGAACTGATGAAAATTGATGTGCAGGGATATGAATTGGAAGTTTTAAAAGGTGCGCAGTTAACTTTTGGAAAAACAGAAGTTTATATTGTTGAGGTATCATTTTTTCCTTTTGATGATTTGAACCGTTTTCCACTAATTGATGATGTTATAAATTATTTCAGTGCAAAAAATTATGTTATGTACGATTTTCCAGGATTTTTAAGGAGACCATTTGATGGCGCACTTGGACAATGTGACATTTGTTTTGTGAAAAAAGATGGATTTTTAAGAAATTCAAATAAATGGTAAAACAGTAGGAAAACATGCAAAAAAAGAATTACCTTTGAACATCTACATTAATTTATTCAGTTTTTAAACAAAATGTTAAAGAAAACCTTAAGAAGATTATTTCCAAAAACTGATTTTGGCACTTTAAAACTTGATGTTTTTAACACCCAAATTGAGCAGAAAAACTTATTTTTCTCTTATCAAATAATGTGTAAAAGTAAAGAATTGCCACGATTTGAAGATACTGGTTTTCGTGTTTTTCCCCAAGGTGATGAAGATGGTAAAATTTTGTACATTTTTTCAATAATTGGGTTTTCGAATAAAAAATGCTTAGACATAGCTTTTGCTTCGCCTTTTGGTTCAAATACCACAAATCTCATATTAAATTGGGTTTTCAATGCTTTATTAATTGAAAGTAGTGATTTTTTTGGTGCTTCACTAAAAGCATTTGTTCAATTAGCTGATGAAAAGGGCTATCGTTTGGTAGGAACAAACATTTTAGGATATAATGCATTTTTCTTGAAAAAAGGAATCGCTGAGAGTTTAATTGAAACAATAGATGTCCAATCTTGTTTTAGCCATCCGAAAGTAATCGAAGGAATGAAAAACCGATTTCCGAAAGTTAAAAATTCACCTTGGATTAATGTGTAAGTTATGGTAGAAAGAATTTCATTTAAGACCTTAGAATTAGCCATAATAATTCGTTCTACTTTCCAGAAGGAAGGTATTGAATTTTTTACGAACGATGATTCTTCTCAGCAGTTGGGATATATGAATCGTCGAGAAAATTATGTTATTGAGCCTCACAGACATAATATTATTCCAAGAGCAGTGCATTTGACACAAGAAGTTTTGTTTATCAAAAGCGGTAAAGTGCGTGTTGATTTTTACGACAACGAACAAAACTATTTGAAAAGTAAAATTTTATTTGCTGGAGATGTGATATTACTTTCTGATGGTGGACATGGTTTCAAAATGTTGGAACAATCTGAAATCATCGAAGTGAAGCAAGGGCCTTACAATGGGGAACGTGATAAGGTAAGGTTTGATACAATTGATGATAAATTCGTAATTCTAGATTGAATGATAGAAAATTTTAATTTATACAGTCAATACTACGATTTACTTTATCAAGATAAGGCTTATTCAGAAGAAGTATCATATATTGTGGATGAAATTAGATCTTTAAATCCAGGGGCGAATTCAATTTTAGAATTAGGTTGCGGAAGTGGAGGTCATGCACATTTTTTGTCGGAAGAAGGATTTCATATCTTGGGAATTGACCAAAGTGAAACCATGATTGAAGCAGCACAAAAGAAAAAAATTCCAAATTTTGAGGTAAAAATAGGCAATATAGTAAATTTTGATTTGAATAAAGATTTTGATGTTGCTGTTTCTTTGTTTCATGTAATCAGTTATTTGACTAAAAATAAAGAGATTGCATCTTGTTTTTCGTCTGTCAATAAACATTTAAAAAAAAACGGGATTTTTGTTTTTGACGTATGGTTTAGTCCCGCTGTATATCATTTGAAGCCAAGTTCAAGAACCAAGTTTTTTGAAAATGAAATAATAAAAGTACAACGTAATTCAAAATCAGTAATGGATATTCATGAAAACACCATTGATGTGCATTTTGATATACAAATTGAAAATAAATCTACAGCTCAAAATGCATTTTTGCAGGAAAATCATTTAATGCGTCATTTTTCGATACCAGAAATGAAAATATTAGCGTCAAATGCTGGATTTGAAGTTTTGAAATGTGAAGAGTTACTTAGTAAAAATGAACCGGGATTGGATACTTGGGCTGTATGTTTTGTATTTAAAAAAGTAAAGGAGGTAACATGAAGGCAATTCCAGTAAATACCCCATTACTCTCGGGTAATGAATTAAAATACTTGACAGAATGTATTGAAACGGGTTGGATTTCATCAGAAGGCCCATTCATTAATCGCTTTGAAACTGAGTTTTCGAAGTATGTGGACAGAAATTTTGGTATTGCGGTTTCAAATGGATCTGCAGCACTTGATATTGCCATTAAAGCACTAAATATTGGACAAGGAGATGAGGTTATTATGCCAACATTTACGATAATTAGTCCAGCGCAATCGCTTGTTTCTCAAGGAGCAATTCCTATTTTAGTAGATTGTGAATTAGATACTTGGAATTTGGATGTAACTCAAGTGGAAGCTAAAATTACTTCAAAAACAAAAGCAATTTTGGTGGTTCACATTTATGGCTTACCTGTCGATATGGATCCAATTTTGGACTTATGTAAAAAATATAACTTGTTTTTAATTGAAGACGCAGCAGAAATGCACGGTCAAACGTATAAAGGTCGAAAATGTGGTAGTTTTGGTGATATCAGTATTTTTAGTTTTTACCCAAATAAATTAATTACCTCTGGAGAGGGAGGTATGTTGGTTTGTAACGATGAAAGTTTGGCAAAAAGATGTCAAAAATTGCGTAATTTAGCTTTTGAACCAGATGGAAGAAGATTTGTACACGAAGAAATTGCTTGGAATTACCGCATGACAAATATGCAAGCAGCAATTGGTTTAGCGCAATTTGAAAAGATTGATTTTCATATACAACGTAAGATTGAAATAGGAAAAAAGTATCATGAAGCTCTTAAAAACTTACAAGGTTTTACGCTGGCATTACCTCAAAGTACTTATGCCGAAAATATCTATTGGGTTTTTGGTTTGATTGCTGAAACGGAACAATTGATGCAAGAAACTGTCGTAAAATTGACAGAAAATAAAATTGGTACGCGTCCATTTTTTTGGTGCATGCACGAACAACCAGTTTTTAAAAATATGGGTTTATTTCAAAATGAAAACTATCCAAATGCAGAAAAAATTGCTCGAAATGGATTTTATATTCCATCTGGTTTGGGTTTACAAAATAATGAAATTGATCGTGTAATTGAAGTTTTATTGAAAAAATGAAACATATTTTAATTATAAATCCGAATAAGGATACATTTTCAAATCCAACTATAGTTTCTATTCTTGAAATACTAGTCAAAAATAATGAATTTAAAATCACAATACTCTCTCCAGAGCAATTGATACAAAAACCAAAACAGTTTGAATCCATTAATGAAATTGTTTTACCTGAACTTTCAGTGAATTGGGGTAAAAAAATACAATCTTGGTTTCCCAAACTGAATTTTATTTTAAAATTGAATAAGTTTTGCAAAACAGAAAAGGTATCAACAATTATTTCAGTGGATCCAATTGGATTAATCCTTGGCGGCAGAATCAAGTCTCGAAATAGAGCAATAAAATTTCATTATTTTTCCTTTGAAATCTTTTTTCGCAGTGAATTAATTGGAAATAGTTATTTCCTTAAACTAAAAAAGAAAGAAATAAAATACTCGAAATTAATAGATTGTTTACTTATTCAAGACGAAGTTCGCGCTAGATTATTAATTGAGGAAAATCAATTGCAAAACAAACCATTTAAGCAGTTTTTAATTCCAGTTGCTCCTAATTTTAATAAAATTACAGGTGAAAACCGCATTTTTTGGAGAAACAAACTTGGGATTTCAGATAATCAAACGGTTTTGTTGCACAGTGGAAGCCTAGAAAAATGGAGTGGAGGTGATATTTTAATTGAAGTATTACAAAATGGTTTAGCTGAAAATCAATTACTTGTGGTGCATTCTAAAAGTGAATTAGATGTAGAAAATCCAATTCACGCTAAATTGTTAGCCTTTGAACAAGCTGGATTTCCGATTATGATTCACAAAACAGTATTTTCAGATTACAAAGAATACCTTTCCTTTTTACAATTAGCTGATTATGCTCTTGTTTTGTATGCAAACGATTGTAGTTCGCCTTATACGGGGACAAATATAAAGGAAATCGGCTTAGCTTCAGGTAAATTGTCATGTTTTTTAAGTCAAGAAATTCCTATAATTTGCACTTGGTCTGAAATTTACGATAAATTGAATAAAAAATATGATTTTGGATATGTGCTAAATGAAGGTGCAATTTTAAAACTAGAAAATTTTCCTGATTCAAGTTCTAAAAATGATGGTGCAAAACGTTTGTTTGAAGAGGTTTTTAATGTTGATTTAAAAGTAAATGAGTATATTCACTTTTTAAAAAATGAAATTTAGTATGCCCAAACTTTCAATCGTAACTATAAATTACAATAATTTTTTAGGACTTGAGAAAACTATTCAAAGTGTTGTTAATCAAACAAGTGATGATTTTGAATACATAGTTATTGATGGTGATTCAAATGACGGTAGCAAGGAAATAATTGAAAAATATGCAAATAATATTTCCTATTGGGTTTCTGAACCAGACAAAGGAATTTACGATGCAATGAACAAAGGGATTTTGGCTGCAAAAGGTGATTTTTGTCAATTTTTAAATTCGGGTGATTTTTTGAAAGATAAAGATGTTACCTCAAGAATGTTAGATCATTTGGGTTCAGAATCCATTTTGTATGGAAATATGATTAAACTTTGGCCTGATGGTAGAACTTATAAAAATACCTCAATTGTATCCAATTCATTTTACTCCTTTTTTGTTGGATCTTTAAATCATTCGCCAAGTTATATCAAACGATCGCTTTTTGAAAAATATGGTTTGTATGATGAAAATTTAAAAATTGTGTCCGACTGGAAATTTTTCCTGGAGGCAATAGCTCTTGGTAATGAAGTCGTTAAATATGTGGATATTGATGTCACTGTATTTGATATGACTGGAATAAGCAATACTAATTCACATTTAGATAAAGCTGAAAGAAGATTAGTTTTGGAAGAAAAACTGGCCCCCTCAATTTTAAGTGACTATGATTTATACTGGCGAGACATTGATATGATGAAGCGAATCCGAAAAAACAAGTTGGTGTACAAAATTGTTTGGTTATTGGAGCGTATTTTATTTAAAATTGAAAAAAGGAAAAAATCAAATTAACGTTTTTTTGATTTTTTCTAATTTCTTTATTGATTCCAAACTTGGATTTTCCGCGAATAAATCAGCATGTTCAGAAATTATGGAAAGAGGTAAATCCCACCACTGGAGCAGTATTAATGCGTCAATAATTTCTTTTTCAAATCTAAATTTTATAATTTTCGCAGGTGAACCAACAGCAATTGAATAAGGAGGAATGTCTGTGTTTACCAACGAATTCGCACCAATAACAGCTCCATCACCAATAGTAACTCCTCGCAAGATAGTACTGTTACATCCAATCCAAACATCATTTCCGATGATGCATTCTTTTTCAAATGGACTGTATTTTTTTTCCTTTACAAGTTGGAAAGATTTTGTTGAATACAAAAAGCTGTGATTCGTCAGACGAGAATAATCATGTTCTTCTGGTCCAATAGTGACCCCCCAAGAAATGGAAACAAATTTTTTGATAATGGAATTTATGACAATTGTTTGATCGCCTAAATAAGACATTTTTCCCAATTTGGAATAGGCAATTTTTGAAAAACTTCCCAACATTGTTCCTTCTTCTAAAGTGGAATTTAGTAAGGTGTTGAGTTTACCTATTTTAAAATCTGGGGCAATTTCACAATTCTCGATGCTATTTGAATCCATAATTTATTTCAATTTTTTAGTTGCGTAATAGGCAATACATTGCTCAGGATAATTCATTTCCTTCATTTTTGATAGGATAAGATCAATGTTGAAAAGCAATGATTTTAATTCCATTTCATGTGTTTCCGAATCGTAAAGTAAGTAATTTATTTCATTGATATAGCTTCTATTTTGTCCAACGCTTCCTGTATTGTACAATTCAAAAGAATTATTACATAACTTAAACTGCTGGTGTGAATGACCAATGATGTAATTTTTGTCTAATATTAATGTTGAGTCTTGGAAAATATATTGGTCATTTATGGTATGTTGACAGGTAAATTGTTCAAAGTTTAGATGATCTTCAAACGCTGTAATTTCATTTTTATATTTAAAATTATTTTTCGAGATTTGGAAAAAATCCTGAACCAATTGACTCTTTCCAGGATAAATACCCGAAATAAAATAAGATTCGTGATTTCCTTTGATCAATTTAATATTTTTTAAATTCAGGGCTAAAGCGACACATTCATTACTCCAGGGACCGTAATTTACTAAATCACCCAAACAGATAAATTGTTCGCATTCTTTTTCCTTTTCCAGCATTTTTTCAAAAGCAGGAAGATTCCCGTGCACGTCACTAAAAATAAGTGTTTTCATCTTGAATGAATTTTTTTAGACCATCTAAGATTGGTGTTTTTGGTCGCCAATCGTAGTTTTCAAAAGTATTATTAAGTTCAAAAATTCTTGATAAACCTTCTTCACCTTCTGTAGATTCAATTTTACAGGACTCAAACTGACTGGCAATTATGTTTGCTAATTCAAGGTTAGAGATAGAATTCCCGCTAGCCACAATACAAGTAGTATTGCGCTGAAAATTTTGGATCAATTTCAAACAAAAATTAGAAAAATCTTCAATATGAAGGTAATCTTGTTTTCGGTTTCCTTTTCCAAAAACACTTATTTTAAGCTCTTTTTTGGCTTGCTTTATCCAAAAAGGAATTAAACTAGTTGCGTGCATGCCACTACCGTAAATGTAAGTAGGCCTTAGAATACAATAATTGTTATTTTTTGAAATGATTTTTTCTTCTTCGATTTTTGATTTTGTATAAGTGTTTCGAGCAGAAATTGCAGCTGATACATCAATGGTTTTTTCAGTTTCGCTGTAAATGTCTGCAGAAGAAATATAGATTAAATGTTTGAAATTTAATTTTTGAAGCAGTTTTTCAAGAATGATTTTTTGTTGGACAACTTGTGTTTCGCTTTGCATGAAATTTCCAATTGAGACAAATAGAAAGTCGATAGATTCAGAATATTCAGCTTTGATTGCGATCTTTTTACAAGCTAAAGGGATATTATTTTTATTCAAATTATAAAAAGCAATGACCTCTTTATTTGCAGACAAAAATTTTTGACATAAATGTCTACCTATAAATCCATTTGCCCCTATAATTCCAATTTTCATATTTTTTTTAGGGGATTTTTTGCTAAAATTTTGTTCTTTTCCATTTTTTTGATGGAACTATTTTCGACTACGATTTCGTTCCAATACCTGAAAATGCTTATTTCTTTGATTTCAAATTGTGGAACTTGATTTTTTAATAAATAATCTGCTATCATTTTTGCCTCGTTAAATCCAGCCAAACTTCTTGCCGCTGTTGTACCCGAACATCTAGCATTTATTTCAAATATGTATGGTATTCCATCTTTTAATTTGAGTTGAATATTGCAAGCTCCAAATGGTTTAATTTCATTTACAATTGATTTTACGTACTGTTCGATTACCTTGTTTTTTTCAACGTAGCATTTAAAAGTGTCCCCATCTCTCAATATTCTTTTCATCGAGATTACTCCATGACATACTCCATTTAAATTAACTGTACCACAGGTATATTCATCGCCATCTATGAATTGCATGGCAATAAATTTACCTCGTTTTCCTTTCAGTTGATTCCAAATTTGTTTGAATTGTTTTTTATTATCAATCTTAAAAACATCCTTGGATCTGGCTCCATCTTTTTTGGGTTTGATAATAATTGGAAAAATAAAATCAGCAATTTCAAATTTATTTAAGGCACATGTAAAAGGTACTTGAATTCCTTTTTTTGAAAGACGTTTATAAGTTTTTAGTTTGTCATTTGCCGTTTCAATAACTTTTGGTGAACTTACAATAACTTTTGTTCCAATAGCTTCAAATTTTTCAATATTATTTGCTAAAATCAGAAGTTCTGCATCTAAGCCAGGAAAAAGAAGATTAATTTTTTCTTTTTGACAAATTTCTAGCAAGGAATTGATGTAATTCAAATCCTTTGCATAAGGAATAAGATATGATTTTGAACCAGCATATAAACCTGTGGCTTGTAGTTCTCCATCCATTGTAATTAGTTGATATTCTGAATCTTGGAGTGATTTTATTATGCTTTGTCCAACACCACCGCCAACACCAGTAATTCCTATTTTGAAAGCCATAATTTTACAAGTTAGATTGTGTTTCGAGCATTATTTTACAAATCATTTCCACTTCTTCTAAAGATAAATCATGGTAAAGTGGGAGGCATAAAATGCGAGAAGAAATATCATCAGTGACTTCAAAATTTTCTTTCTCAAGATAAGGTAAAGAGTTTGCTAAAGATGGATAATAGTACCTTCTCGTGAAAATTTCGTGTAGTTCAAGTGCATCTATGTGTTTTTTTAAAACAGTTTCATTTTCCAATAAAATGGGATAATAGGCATAATTTTGAGAGGAATCTTTTCTCCAACTTTGTTTGCGGTGATTTAATTTTTTGATGTGTTTGTCGTAATGCTCAGTGAGTGTTTTTCTTTTTAAATGAATTTGATCTATGTATTTTAAATTACACAATCCCATTGCCGCATGAAATTCGGAGTTTTTCCCGTTAATTCCAAGTTCTGAAAAGGAGACAAAACTACTGAATCCAAAGTTGCGCATCGATTTTAATTTGTCGTGAAGTTTTTTGTTTTTGGTTACAATCAAACCACCTTCAGTTGAATGATATAATTTGGTGGCATGCAAACTGCAAATCGAAATATCTCCAAACTCAAAAATCGATTTTCCGTTAATTTTAACTCCAAAAGCATGAGCCCCGTCATAAATTACTTTTAGATTGTGTTTTTTGGCAATTCTTTCAATTTCTTCAACATCACAAGGGTTTCCATATACATGTGTACCCAATATCGCAGTAGTTTTAGCTGTGATTTTCGATTCAATTTTTTTTGGATCAATATTGAGCGAATGTGGGTCAATATCAACAAAAATGGGATTACAATTTTCCCAAAAAATACTGCTTGTGGTTGCCACAAATGAAAACGGTGTCGTAATGATTTCACCAGTTAAATCTAACGCTTTTATTGCCATTTGTAAGGCAATAGTCCCATTAGTTGTAAAAAGTAAATGTTCAACGTTCAAATAATTCTGAAGCCTCAATTCTAATTCAGTAGCCAAGGGTCCCATATTTGTTAACCATTGTCTTTTCCAAATTCCAGACAAATAGGCTTCAAATTCTTCCTGCGGAGGCAAAAATGGTTTTATAATTGGTATCATTTGTTTTTAATTATGGTAAAATTAAGAAAAAAAAAAGCAAAATACTAACTAAATTCTTTTTCTTAAAATAGATTATTATCTTTGTAAATACGCTTTTGTAATTCATGTTTTCAGTCATCATTCCTCTATACAATAAAGAAAAGTATATTCAAAAAGCTATTCAATCAGTTTTAGATCAGAAGTACACTGATTTTGAATTAATTGTAGTGGATGATGGTTCAACGGATGAGAGTCTAAATTGTTTAAAAATATTTTCTGATAAAAGAATTAAAGTTATTAAGCAACAAAATGCTGGAGTTTCAACTGCAAGAAATAATGGAGTTAAGGAAGCGAAATATGATTTAGTTGCTTTTTTGGACGCAGACGATTGGTGGCATCAAGATTTTTTATCCGAAATGCTTCTTTTGATTGAGGATTTTAAAGATGCTGCTGTTTATTCGTGTGCATATTTCAAGGTGAAAAATGGACAAAATATACCTGCAAAAATAGGAGTAGAAGCAAATTTTATTGCAGGATACGTAAATTATTATGAGGTGTATTCAAAAACCTTTTGGGTTCCAGTAAATTGTTCGTTTGTTGTAGTTAGAAAAGATGCATTTTTGAGTGAAAACGGATTCAACCAAAATCTGAAATTTGGGGAAGACTTGGATTTATGGTTGCGATTTTCGCTTGATCATAAATTTGCTTTTTTGAATAAGTTTTTGGCCTTTTCAAATCAAGATGTTCCTGCGCAAAATCGTGCTCTGGGTAATAAATTATGGCCAAAAGCGGAAAATGTTTTTTTTAATTTAGATTACCTTAAAACTGCAGAAAAAGAAAATGCTACGCTAAAATTTTTACTTGAGGGTTTAAAAATGAGAGCTTTTCACGATTATTACCGTAACGCAAATTATAGAAAGGAAATAAAAGAAATTGTAAAGGAATTTGATTTCTCGAAACATAATTTTTTATATACTTTTTATTACAAATATCCATTTTGGCTGACTCAATTATTTTTCAGAATGAAAGTATTAGGCTCAATATTCAAGCAACTTTTAAAGCCCAAATCAATATGAAAGTTGCCTATATGCTTGGTTCTCTTAATAGAGGAGGAACAGAAACACTGATGCTCAATTTATTTGAGGAGAAAAAAAATATTCCATTTAATATAATAGCAATATATAGAAAATCTGGTGATTTAGAACATGAGTTTGAGTCAACTCAAGTTCCATTTTATAAACTTTCACCAAAATCAAAGTTTGATATTTCATATATTTTAAAACTACGCAAATTAATTAAAAACCAACAAATAACGATAATACATGCCCAGCAACCTTTAGACTTATTTTATGCTTATTACGCTTGTTTAGGACTGAAAGTTAAATTAATACTTACTTTTCATGGCTTTGAGTTTAATGATGGTAAATTGGCAAATAGAATTTTAAAGTTTGTAATTCGGAAAACTGATATCAATATTTTTGTATCAAATTATTTGAAAAACTATTATCTTGAAAAATACCAGTTAGAGGCAACGAGACAAAAATTAGTTTATAATGGAATTGGAGTTAAAACTAATTTTGCCTCTAAATCAGCCATCAGAGAAGAAATTTACTTACAAAAAAATGAATTTTTGTTTGCTATGGTAGGAAATTTCGTAGCTGTGCGTAACCAACTTTTTATTTGTCAATTTTTAAAGCTTTTAAACGAAAATAAACTTCCTTTCAAATTTTTATTTATTGGCAAAAAGGATGCCAATAATCCTGATTTATTTGATAAATGTGTTAATTTTTGTGCGCAAAATGACTTGAATGAAAAAGTATTCTTTCTAAGTTCAAGGAGTGATGTGAAAGTAATTTTACCTGAATTAGATGCCTTCATATATGCCACAAATCATGATACTTTCAGTTTGGCAATTGTAGAGGCAATTTGTGCTGAAATTCCTGTTTTTGCTAATGATTGGGAGGTGATAAACGAAATTTCAGAAAATGGATTATTATTAAATTTATACAAAACTGGTGATGTTAGAGATTTAGAAGAAAAATTTAGTGTATTTTTAGCTCAAATTGAAAATTACAGGATTCAATCAAAAGTAAATGCAGGTTTAGCAAAACAAAAATATTCTATGGAAAAACATATTGAGAATTTGTTTATTGAATATTCTAATTTATTGTAATTGTAAATGAAAACTGAAGAAATAGGCGCTGTTGTTTTTCCAAAATTCTTTTCGAATTTGGCAATTCGTACTTATTTTATAATATTATTGATTATCGCTGCTTTCAGTTTTACAAATATCTCACCCTTTTTATGGTTGACATTTAGTACCTTGACTGTACTCTTGTTTTTCATAAATGTATATCGCCTGCCGATCAAATGGGGCAAATTATCCGATGCTTATTTTCGAAAAAAGCTTTTCAAAATAGCCTTAATTATTCGGATTATTTCCATTCTTTTTTTCTATTTTTTCTTCACTTACATGAACGGAAATTCATTCGAATTTGACGCAGGTGATGCGTTTTTTTACGATGAAACGGGAAAATTTATGTCAGATTACTTCATGTCTGGCAAAATAGATGCTTTTGCGGAACTTCAAAAATATATGGTCATTTCCGATACTGGATTCCCGATATATTTGGGTGTAATTTATTCTATCTTCTTTAAGTCCATTCTTTTAGCACGTTTACTAAATGCTTTTTTTGGTGCGTGGTTATGTGTGATTATTTTTGATTTAGTTAAAAGGAATTTCGACAGTAAAGTTGCCAAGCTAGCGGGAATAATGATGATGATTATGCCTGTACTTATTTATTATTCCTCATTGCATTTAAAAGAAACCTTGATGATCTTTTTATTGTTTGTTTTCATCAATCTGGCTGATATAATAGTGAAAAGTAAAAAAATAAATTATTACCAAATACTTTTTCTAATACTTTCGGGTTCCTCTTTGTTTCTTTTTCGAACTGTTTTAGGTGTATGTGCAATTGTGTCAATAATATCTTACCTTATTTTTGCTAATCAGAGGATTACAGGGATAAAAAGACGTTTGATTATTGGGTTTTGGATGATTGGTATGCTTATTTTTCTCCTAGCAACTAGTGTAAGGCAGGATATTAATACGTACATAGCAGATGGAAGTACCAATCAGGAACAAAAAGTAGCTTCTGTATCAAATGCCCAAGGGAACCGTTTAGCGAAATATGGCAGTAAATCTTTACTTTTCCCTATGCTAATTGCAGCTCCTTTTCCAACTTTTGTCAATACGGATCAAAAAAATATTATGATGTTGGGTGGTTCAATTTTTATTCGAAACATATACGCTTTTTTTGTCATTTTGGCCTTGATTGTTTTTTATAAACGAAAACTTTTTTCAAAACATGTCTTGATACTTTCGTTTTTATTTTCCTATTTAGTTGTCCTTGGATTTAGCGGTTTTGTGCTTTCCGACCGCTTTCATTTACCAATAGTTCCAATTTTAGTCATTTTAGCTGCTTACGGCGTTTCACAGGTGAATTTCAAAAATTTTAGATTTTTTAATTTATATTTAATTTTGATTGGTTTGATAATCATTGGATGGAATTGGTTTAAATTAGCAGGAAGAGATATTATATGAAGGTGCTAGTTGTTTCAAGTGGTAACAAAGGCAAAATGAGTCCTTTCGTTTTTGAGCAAGGAGAGGCTCTGAAAAGTATTGGAGTGGATATTGATTATTTTTTGATTCAAGGTAAGGGATTTTCAGGATATTTGAAGAATATTTTTAAATTAAGAAAAAAAATTTCGAGTTATAATCCAGATATAGTGCATGCACATTACGGTCTTAGTGGTGTGATTTCTGTTCTACAACGCAAAATACCAGTAATTGTAACTTACCATGGAACAGATATCAATTCTAAAAAGATTTTCCTATTTTCAAAAATTGCCATTAAATTTTCAAAAGTGAACATC
>JBKCGI010000163.1:0-10538 GCA_046303515.1 Flavobacteriia bacterium
TTTAATTCTTGTGTTAAAAAGCCAACAATATAAACTTTTCTGACTTTATCTTTTCTACCGATATTTATAAATAATGCAATCCATTTAGTAGGTAAATAATCATCAAATTCAAGTTGTAATTTATAACTTTCCAATTCAAAAGTATTGCAATATTCTGGTAATGGCTCTTTTTCTGAATGAATTAAGTATACTTTTCCTGTTTTTGTCATTCGAGCTGTACGTCCATTTCTATGCGTGAAATCTTCTAATGTATGAGGAAATTGATAATGAACAATATGTTGTATTTCTGGAATATCTAAACCGCGGGAAGCCAAATCAGAACAAATCAAACAGTCTACTGCTCCACTTTTGAACTTAAATAAAGCTAATTGTCGTTCATCTTGTTCTAAACCTCCATGAAAAACAGCTGTACTTTTTCCGTATTCCTTCAAATGTTGAGCAATACGCTCACACGCTTCACGATGTGTGCAAAAAACTAAAGTAGGTTCATTTTTGAAATCAATTAATAAAAGTGCCAGTGCTTTTAATTTATCATTTTCTTGAGCCGTAACCCTATAGAAAGTAATTTCAGGTTTGTTCTCAGTTAAAAAATGATGCGTTTTAAATGTGAATTCATGAAAAAACTTGGGCAATTCTTCAATAACGGTTGCTGATATTAGTTGTATTGACTGCAAAGGTCTAGAGAAGGTCATGATTTGAGATAACTCAGTTAAAAAACCTAAAGCGAGTGTTTTGTCATATTCATCAATAATTAAATGATCGAATTGATTTAAACCTTGTGTACCTCGCTCATAATGATCTAATATTCTTCCTGGAGTCGCTACAATTATTTGTGGATTTTGCTCAAATTGTAGACGCTCATTTTTAAAAGAATGACCTCCAAAGCATACTAATGAAGAATAAGGTAATCTCAATTGTTGAATAACACTGTAAATTTGTTGTGCCAATTCTCTAGTAGGACTCAAAATTAAAACTGTCCCTATATTTTCTTCTTGTTTTAAAATTGAAATTATTTTAAGTAAAAATGCTAAAGTCTTCCCAGAGCCAGTATTAGATAGTAATATGTTAGTGCTAGAAGAATCTTTTACAAAAACTTCTTGCATGTCATTGAGTTGCGTAATTTTTAAATTTGAAAGGTAATTTTGCATAATTTATTGGAAATAAAAAAAGCTTCGCGTTAACGAAGCTTTTGGGGTGGAATATGGGGCTCGAACCCACGACCCTCGGTACCACAAACCGATGCTCTAACCAACTGAGCTAAAACCACCATGTGTATTTGAGGGTACAAATATAGCTATTTTATGCAATTATCATACATATTTTCAATTTTTTTTCGTATTTTTATGCTATAAAAGTTAAACTACTTGATTATGAACACCAAAAAGGCTCTTGTTGAAGAATTTGAGAATAGAGTTTTTAAAGAGAGTTACGGTCGAATATTTAAATGTTTGACCTTAATTGAAGAAAAACAACTTTGGGAAAGTCCTCAAAAAAACATTCCCGCAATTGGAAACCTTATTTTGCATTTGTGCGGAAATGCTCGTCAGTGGATTTTATCAGGAATAGGAGGGGAGCAAGATAATCGCAATAGGGATCAAGAATTTGAAATTCAAACAAAAATTAGGAAATCAGAATTGATATTTTTATTGGAGAATTTGCGTATGAATTTACATGAAGTTTTGATTGAGATGTCCGAAAACGAATTATTTATTTCTAAAAGAATTCAAGGGTTTAATACTTCTAATTTTTCTGCAATGATTCATGTTATTGAGCATTTTTCCTACCATACAGGGCAAATTACTACTTTAACAAAATGGTTAACGAATAAAGAAACAGGTTATTACAGTAAATTTGATTTAAATCAATTGAATTAGTTATTTGATTTTTAAATCAAACATTTTAGTTTCTCCAATAAATCCTGTCAAAGTATCTCCTATTGCAACAGGACCAACTCCAGCTGGTGTACCAGTAAAGATTAAATCTCCCTTTTTTAAAGTCATAAATTGAGAAATGTATACAATGATTTGATTGATGTTGAAAATCATATCTTTCGAATTTCCGCTTTGAACCAACTTATCGTTTTGTTTGAGACTAAAAGATAAATTGTCCAGATCTAATTTTGATTTAGGTATAAAAGTTTCCGATAAGGGAGCGCTATGCTCGAAAGATTTTGCAATTTCCCAAGGTAAACCTTTGGTTTTGCATTCTTCTTGTAAATCACGAGCAGTAAAATCGATTCCTAAGCCAATTTCATCGTAATAGGTGTGAGCAAATTTTTCAGATATATTTTTTCCTACTTTATTGATTTTGAAGACAAGCTCACATTCGTAATGCAAATCTTTTGTAAATTCAGGATAGAAAAAAGGTAGATTTTTAGGTAACAATGCTGTATCTGGTTTCATGAAAAATACAGGTTTTGTAGGAAGTGGATTGTTTAATTCCTTGGCGTGTTCGCTATAATTTCTCCCGATACAAATTATTTTCATGTTCAATAGTTTTATTTACCTCCAAATTTATTTTTTAAAGCATCCAATTTATTTTGGGTGATTTCTTCTTTTTCAATTTTTTGTTTCGCTTTGATGCGATCCATTTCTTCTTTCAGTTTCTGCTTGGTAAACTTAGGGAAATCAGTTGCTTCAGAAACAAACCACCCATAGTATCCAGGCTCTAGTGAACTTACTTCTTCAACTGATTTGTTTTTGTGTTTACCAAAATTGTATACGACCTCTCCTTTGTCATTTTTTGCTAATCTTCCTGCGAAATCAACTAAATCAAATTGTCCACCTTTTGAAAAGTCAGCTAAAAAGTTAACATCAGTTTTTAATTCTGAATATTTTTCTAATTGTGCTTGTAAAACATCCCATGTTGCTCGTGTATCCGCTAATGCTGAATGTGCATCTTTGATGTCTTTTTTACAATAAAATTGAACAGCTGCAGCAAGTGTACGTTGTTCCATTTTGTGAAAGATATTTTGAACGTCGATAAACTTTTTTTGCGATAAATCAATGTCACTACCAACTCTCAAAAACTCTTCTGCCAACATCGGAATATCGAATTTATTCGAATTGTAACCAGCTAAATCAGCATCTTTTATGAAATCAATTAGTTTAGGTGCAAGTTCTTTAAATGTTGGAGCATCTTTTACTTTATCGTTTGTTATACCATGAATTTCAATTACTTCCTGCGGTATTTCCATTTCTGGGTTTACTAGACTTGAAAATTCCTCTTCAGAGCCGTCAGGATTTACCTTAACAATAGCGATTTCAACTATTCTATCTTTGGAAATGTTTAAACCAGTTGCTTCAATATCAAAAATTGCAATTGCTTTGCTAAGTTGTAATTTCATCTTATTTTAACTTAACAATTACAAATTCAGTACGACGATTCAATTGTTGTTGTTCCTTCGTATATTTTGCTGCTTGTTTTTTCTCAGATTTACCTTCACATTTACAGTCGTTAACAAGTTTACGTTCTCCATAACCTTTACCAAAGATTCGTTGTGGATTTGTAATTCTTTCTGCGATGTATTTTGCAGAAGTTGTTGCTCTTTGTTGTGATAACCAATCATTGTAAACCATTTTACCAACACAATCCGTATGAGATCCTAATTCAATTTCCATTTTTGGATATTCATTCATGATGGCAACGATTTTGTCTAATTCAACAGCTGCATCAGGACGAATATTGAATTTGTCAAAGTCAAAGTAAATTGGGTTAATATTGATTACTTTACCAATTTCATCACCAACTTTCACCTCAACATTATTGATTACAACACGCGCTGTATCGTAAGTAATAACTTTCATTTGATCCACGTCTAGCAATACTTCGCGGTAAATTTCATCGTATTTTTTATCACATGAAGTAGAAACCATTTCTTTGTAGAATTCAACTTCTTTGTTTTTGTAATGGAAAACCAATTCATACTGACGACAAGGTTCTAAAGCGCTGTAAAATAATCCGTTTCTCATGTTAGGATATACGTTTCTTTTTAGGTCATCACCACAATCTAAACAAGTAACTGTGATTCCCATGTCTTCTGGGAAAGGCTTGTTTCCAACTGTTTTAATTTTCCCTTTAAAAACAGCTAATTGGTCTAATCCTAAGAAATCATTTTCGATTTCATAGATGTCTTTTTCACCAAATCCTCCTTTTCTAAATGAACTTAAATAACCTTTTAAACCATTAACAGTTGTCGTATAAAAAACGTCATCGTTACAAGAGTTTAATGGGTAACCTAAATTCAAAGGATCAGACCAAGCATTATTTTCGTCACGAATGGATAAGAATACATCAAATCCACCCATACTTTTCGGTCCATTACTTGAATAATATAGTGTTTTATTATCGATTGCCATAAAAGGACAATCTTCATCATAAGCTGTATTGATTTTTGGCCCTAAATTTTGTGGTTCAGTCCAAGAACCATCAGGCATTTTTACAATTCGATAAATATCTCTACCACCAAATCCGCCATCACGGTCAGAAACAAAATACATATTCATTCCATCAGGAGTAACTGTACAGTGTGTTTCCCAGTATTTTGAATTTACTTTTTTAGCATCAAAGAAGTTTAATTCGTTAAATTTATTTGAAGAAAAATCAGAAAAGTAAATATCTCCACCACCACTATTTTTTCCATATTTTTTGTTAGAGATATCTTGGTAAACGTATATTTTTCTTTCATCAGAACTTACTGCAATCGTTGCCTCGTTTTGTTCTGGGTCGCAAAATTCCAACATAACAGGACTCATCCATGTACTATCAAAATCTAAATAACTTACGTAGATATCCTCTGGATACATGTTGTATAATGGATCTGGTTTTGCATCAGCTCCTCGAATGGTATCTTCCCATTTTCTTCTTGAAGTATAGTATAATGCAGAACCGTCTAAAGAAATAACAGGTGAAAAATCAGGCTTATCATTGTTGATTACCCGACCTAGATTTTTAACTTTATAATTTCTCGGTGTAGCTAAATTTCTTTTTGCTACTTCACATTGTTTCAGATTCAATTTGGCTAATTCAACAACTTCAGCATTGGCGCTATTTGTCTCTTCCATGAATTTGTTATAATATTTTTCAGCTTCCGGGATGTTTTCGAGAAGGTGATAACATTTGCCTATTAAATAATACACAGCTACATCTGCACTTTTCTCATTTGCTGAATACACATCATAGTTTTTGTCAACATCCTTTACTGCTTTTTCCAATAGCGGAAATGCACGTTCGAAATCTGAGGACATAGCCAAATAAATAAAAGCTCTTCTATAATTGTAGTTGCAACTTTCTGGATCTTTTTCTAGTAATTTATCAGCAATTTTCCCAGCATGGTATAAGTAGCCATCTTGAACCATTCGACTACATTCCGTAACCAAATCCTGTTCATTTGCTGAAGCTAAAATTTTATCTAATTGCCCATCCGAATATGGTTGTGAAAACAAATAAGCATTTGCAGCTAGAAAAAAAATAAATAGAAAGTTGAGCTTTTTCATAGTGATTAATTATTTGTACTAGTATTTTTAAAGTTCACGATTTACGTCGAATTGCTCTAAATAATCAGCAACTCTTTTTACAAATTGTCCACCTAAAGAACCATCAACAACTCTGTGGTCATAAGAGTGAGATAAGAACATTTTGTGACGAATTCCAATAAAATCTCCTTCAGGTGTTTCAATTACAGCTGGCAATTTACGTATTGCACCTAAAGCCAAAATCGCAACTTGTGGTTGATTGATAATTGGTGTTCCCATAACGTTTCCAAAAGAACCTACATTGGTTACGGTATAAGTTCCACCTTGTATATCTTCAGGTTTTAATTTATTGTTTCGTGCATTACGAGCCAATTCGTTAACAGCTTTTGTTAAGCCTGTCAAATTCAATCGATCTGCATTTTTGATTACAGGTACAATTAAATTACCAGATGGAAGTGCAGTTGCCATTCCTAAATTAATATCGCGTTTTTTGATAATTGTTGTTCCGGAAACAGACACGTTTATCATTGGGAAATCTTTAATTGCTTTTGCTATAGCTTCCATGAAAATAGGAGTAAAAGTTATACTTTCACCTTCTCTTTTCTCAAATTCTTTTTTAACTTTATTTCTCCAATTCACAATATTTGTAACATCTGCTTCAACAAATGAAGTAACATGAGGAGAAGTGTGTTTTGACATCACCATGTGTTCTGCGATTAACTTACGCATTCTATCCATCTCGATGATCTCATCACCCTCACTTGGAATAATTACCGGCGCTGCTTTTACATGTGCATTTGTTGGCGTGTTGACAACTGGAGCACTAGCGACTACAGGAGCTGGAGCAGAAACTACAGGCTCATTCCCTCTGTTTTCTACATAAGTTAATATATCTTTTTTGGTAACTCTTCCTTCCTGGCCAGTTCCAGTAATAGCATCTAGTTCATTCCCTGAAATACCTTCTTTGTCAGCGATACTTCTTACTAAAGGAGAGTAAAATTTAGAAGAGTTGGTTATTGCTTTTGGAGTTTGACCATTACTAGCTGGAGCACTTACTTCTACTTTTACTTCAACAGGAGTTGGTGCAGCAGCAGTTTCACTAACTGAATCTGAACCATCAGTAGAAATTATCGCGATAACATCACCAACTTGAGCTACTTGATCTTTTTCGAAAAATCTTTTGATAAGCACACCTTCAGCCTCCGATGGAAGTTCGTTATCAACTTTATCAGTTGCAACCTCTACTAATGCTTCATCCATTTGCACGGAATCACCAATATTTTTCAACCAATTAGTAATCGTTGCCTCTGTTACGCTTTCTCCCATTTTAGGAAGTCTGATTTCAATTTGTGCCATTTTAAACTCTGAATTTTCAATTTTTTCAGTGCAAATCTAAGCATTTTTTTTCAATCTTTAACGAAGTATTGAAATTTGAATGGTTAAAGCTTATTTAAGCAAATGTATAAGTTATTGGACTAATACTGTGCCAAGAAATGTGAAAATATCAGTAGGTTTTAAAAGTATTTAACGGTCTAGGTTTTTCCAAGCTTTTTGGATGATATCTAGGTCTTTAAAAATGGAATAATCTCTGGCGTAAATTAAATTTAATTTTTCACGAATTGTCTCATTGTTAACCTTAAGCCCATCAAAAGGTGAAAGTATTCCTTGTTTCAAGGTCGGTAATTGTTCATTTTCGTTTGCTTCGAAATAATTGTAGCCAACTAAAGTTCGTTTTGCAACTAATGTTAAAAACATATTTTTGAGAAAACGCAATTTGTTTTCAAAAAACCAAATGGTGAAAGGGGAAAAAAGTAAAGTTAAAAGTGAGAAAATCAAATCTACTGTTCTTTTCATTCGTTGTTTAGATTTTTTACTGATTTCATTTATGTTGTAGATATATAAATCTCCCGCAGAATTAATGGAATTACTTCCAATCAAAAACATACTTTCTGGCTGAGCAATTTTGAAATCCAAATTTTTGTCTCCTAAATTAGCCATCCATTGAATAATTTGTTGTGCACTTATGTCTTTTGCACAAAAAATGATTTCATCAACAGGGTAATTATTCACTAATTGATCTAATTGTGATAAAATACCAATGTGTTGTTCTTTTTTATCTTCAGATTCAGAAACAAAGTAGATTTCAGCAATTTTAGGATTTATTTGCTTCAGCATGTTGCTCACTCTATTAGCCTCTAATTCTGAGCCAATAATGAAGAAATTTTCATTTGTTTTAGCATTTAATTTGAATTTTTTTCCGAATGAAAAATGAAGGTAAATTCTTGAAATTAGGTAGTAAGAGATTACCCAAATTGTACCAATTAAAATGTAAAGTCGTGAAAATTGATATGATTTAGGCAGTAGCGCATAGTTTACCAAAATCAAAAGTGTTCCTAAGAAAGTTCCAAAAATGAATCGTTTTATTTTTTGCGGATAATCATAGGTTCCAGCGTAACTATTAAATAAAAACCAACATAATGCATAACTTGGAATAAGCAACTGAGTAACTTTTTCAGGGAATTCAATGTTAATTTGTGTCCAGTATCTAGTTAATAAAAATAATCCGAATGTTATGGATAATAAATCAAATAGTGGTAAGGCCGCTTTTTTAATGAATCGTGTTAAAATAGCCAGTCCTGCTCTAAAATAAATAGCAATATTTATGAGGAAAGAAAAAAGTTTCGCATTGTTTTTACTGAAATGTTTTTGAGCAAAAATTACCATTGCCCTATAAAAAACAAATACATAGTTTACTGAACTTTTTTTTGTGCTTTCTCCTTTGTAGTGAATAATTCTCGTTTCCGGAAAGTAATAATTTTTATAACCTCCTAGAATGATTCTGTATGAAAGATCTATATCTTCACCATACATGAAAAATGTTTCGTCCAAAAGTCCAACCTTATCAAGCGTTTCTTTTCGGAGCAGCATAAATGCGCCACTCAATATGTCCACTTCATTGGTTTTAAACTCAGACAAATAACCTAAATGGTATTTCCCGAAAATTTTTGATTTGGAAAACAAAGAAGATAATCCAAATATTTTAAAAAAGGCAACCGATGGAGTAGGTAGTCCTCGTTTCGACTCAGGTAAAAATCTACCTTTCCCATCTAACATCCTTACTCCTAATCCTCCAGCATTTGGATTTTCGTCCATAAACTGTAAAACTTTTTCAAAAGAATCTTCTTCTACAACAGTATCTGGATTGAGCAATAAAACATATTTACCTTTTGAAATTTCAATTGCTTGATTATTTGCTTTTGAAAATCCTACATTTTTTTTGTTTTCGATAAGATGAACAGTTGGGAATTTACTTTTCACCATTTCGTTTGAACCATCAATGGAATTGTTATCAACTACAAAAATTTCTCCTGAAACATTTCTTAAAGCCTTAAAACAAGAATTTAAGCATTGTTCTAGAAAATATTCAACATTGTAGTTGACAATTATTACTGATATGTCGATTTTTGAGCTTATGGAATTTGAGTTATGAGTTTTGAATTACGGGCACTTAGCTAGTCGAAGTGTGAGTTATGAGTTTTTACAGTCCAAAAAACTAAAGTATAGCAATACAAGAAATTTCAATAGGTACATCCATTGGTAAACGACTAACTTGAACAGTTTCTCTTGCTGGAGGATTTTCAGTGAAAAAACTTGCATAAATACCATTAACTTTTACAAAATCATTTAAATCTTTTAAGAATATTGAGCACTTTACAACGTTTTCAAAATTCATTCCTGCTTCATTTAGTAGTTTTCCAATGTTTTCTAAAACTTGCTTGCAAGCGCTTTCTATGCTATCAACAACCAATTCACCAGAATTCGGATTTAAAGGAATTTGTCCGCTAACATATAAAGTGTCATTTTTTAAAATAGCTTGACTATATGGTCCAATAGGAGCTGGTGCTCCAGGGATTTGAATTATTTTTTTCATTTTTTTCGTTTGCTGTTGCAAGTTTAGTAATTTTAACGCAAAAAACACGTGAAGATTTTAGTTGTTGATAATTTTGATTCATTTACTTTCAATTTGGTACATTATCTAGAGGGATTAAATTGTGAAGTTTCTGTCTTTAGAAATACTGAAATCCCATACGAAAGTGTTCTGAATTTTGATAAAATTGTTATTTCTCCCGGACCAGGTTTACCATATGAGAGTGCTGAATTAATGGATTTTATTGATCAATTCCATGATAAAATTCCAATTTTAGGTGTATGTTTGGGTATGCAAGCCTTGGCTGTTTATTTTGGAGAAAATCTTAAGAATTTGGAACGTGTAAAACATGGTGTTTCAGAAAAAATAAAAATTAATAATCACGCAAGTCTATTTAAAAGTATAAGTGCTGAAATTGAAGTTGGATTATATCACAGTTGGGCAGTTGAACTAAAATCGGATGTGAATTTTATTCCTTTGGCATATTCTAAGGAGGATGTTTTGATGGCTTTTCAACATAAATCACTTCCATTATTTGGTGTTCAATTTCATCCTGAGTCCATTTTAACAGAGTTTGGTAAAGAAATATTATTGAATTTTATCCAATTTCAAATTCTATAAAACAAAAAAAACCGCCCAATGTGAGCGGTTTAAGTATCTGTGATTAATTTTATAAATCGTCTGGAAGCTTAACTGTTTTTGGAGTTTTTGCTTTTGGTTTCAAATTGTCAATAAAAACAACTCTAAATTTTTGGTTGTCTGATGTATAGATCATTTCAGAAATTCCGTTTGTAATATTAGGAGCTACTTTTTTTGCATTGTAAAATTTAGATTCTAATGGTTCATATGTGTCATCATCGTATTTCACCAAAATTGAAATAATTAAACCATTTTCAACTCTAGCTTTTCCTGATACACAAGTTGATCCGCTAGCATCGAAAAAACTAATGATTACATTTCTGTGCATATCATCAGCAATTGTATAAGATCCTCTTTTTGCAAAAGCTGATTCTAGTTTTTTAAAGCAATCTTCTTCTTGAGCGTAAGTTCCTAAGAATGAAAGGAATGCTAAACTTAAAAATAAATATTTTTTCATTTTTTGTTTGGTTTTATGAGTTTACTCGTTTTCAAATATA
>JBKCGI010000164.1:0-6826 GCA_046303515.1 Flavobacteriia bacterium
GAAAACAAGATTGCAAAAAGGATAAAAGAAAAGATTTTCGATTTCATGACATGCGATTTTCATCAAATTTATGAAAAAAAACCATTCAATATGAAAGAATGAAAAAATTATTAGTTTCTCTAGAGAAATGTTAAGTACTACTAAGAACTTCTAACTAACAACTAACAACTAACAACTAACAACTAATACTAGTCCTTCCTTTGTCTCAAGCGCTCATACAAAATCATTCCTGTCGCAACACTTACATTCAAAGAGGAAGTTTCACCAACCATAGGGATTCGGGCGCAGATATCAGCCATTTTCAAAATATCAGAAGAAACTCCATCTTCTTCAGAACCCATGATAATCGCAACATTTCCTCTTAAATTTGTTTCGTGCAAAGGAACGGAAGATTTTTCAGTACAGGCAACAATTCTGTATTCGGATTGCTGAGCATAAAATAAACTATCTTTAAAGCTATCTGCTTTACAAACTTTGATTCGGTTTAAAGCACCAGAAGATGTTTTGATAGCATCTGCAGTAACTTGAACAGAAGATTTTGCTGGAATTACGATTGCGTCAACTCCCATACATTCTGCCGTACGAGCAATTGCACCAAAATTTCTAACATCTGTTAAACGATCTAAAAACAAAAAGCATCTTTTTTCGTCCAGTTCAACTGCTTCGTCAATTAATTCTTCAATTTTGAAGTAAGAGATTGGAGAAGCAAAGGCAATAACTCCTTGGTGATTTTGACTTGTTAGCTTATCAAGTTTTTCAACAGGAACAAATTGAATAAAGTAGTTTTTTCCTGCCGTAATATCTTTTAATTCAAAAAATAAATCTTTTTGAATTCCTTTTAAAATCATTATTTTATTGATTTCTCTTCCAGCTTTAATTGCTTCAATTACGCCATGTACACCAAAAATCAAACTTTCGTCTTCCTTTTTTTCTTTAAAATAGGCTGGTCTTTCTGGTTTTGAGAAGTTTCTTTTTTCCATTGTATTATTTAAAGTACAAAGTTACACAATAAAACGGAACTCAACTTCAACATTGTTTTCTAGAGTTCTGGCAACTGGACAAGCTTTTCCAGCATTGATAACCTTTTGGCTGGTTTTTTCGTCCCAATTATTCCCTTCTAAATTCATTTCAATGACGATTTTTTCAATTTTTCGAGGAGCATCGGACATAATTTTAATAACGTTAGCTTCTGCATGCAAAAATTCAATCTCGTGATTTTGACAATAGATCCCCATGATGGTCATCATACAAGAAGCATATGCTGTTGCTACTAAATCCGTTGGTGAAAATGCTGAACCTTTACCGTTATTATCGACAGGTGCATCAGTAATAATTTTTGTTTGAGATTTTAAATGCGTGCATTCTGTTCTCAAATCGCCTAAATATTTTACGTTTGAAGTGTACATGAAAACTTTATTTATGTAATTTTGTTGATTGTAAAACTAAGTATAATTTCAGTTTTTTAAAAAGCTGCATAAATTTATTTGTTAAATGAGCGAAATTATTCAGTCGGAAGACAATCCAATACGAATTAAAAAGCCAAAATGGTTACGAGTAAAATTGCCTACTGGCGAAAATTACCGTAAAGTTCGTGGATTGGTTGATGAACATAAATTGCATACCATTTGTGAAAGTGGAAGTTGTCCAAATATGGGCGAATGTTGGGGAGAAGGTACTGCAACCTTTATGATTTTGGGTAATATTTGTACGAGAAGTTGTGGCTTTTGTGCCGTTCAAACCGGACGACCAGAGGCAGTTGATGAATTTGAGCCGGGCAGAGTTGCTCATTCCGTTAAAACAATGGGGGTAAAACATGCTGTTATCACTTCTGTTGATAGAGATGATTTAAAAGATGGAGGTGCAGGAATTTGGGTTCAAACCGTAAAAGCTGTTCGTCATCAATCCCCTGGGACAACAATGGAAACTTTGATTCCAGACTTTGCTGGTAAATGGGAAAATTTAGACCAAATTATTGAGGTTGCTCCAGAAATTGTTTCACACAACTTGGAAACCGTAAGAAGGTTGACTAAACAAGTACGTATTCAAGCAAAATACGATAGGAGTTTGGAAGTTTTATTCCGTTTGAAAAAAGGTGGAATGAGAACTAAATCGGGAGTAATGTTAGGTTTAGGAGAATCAGTTGAAGAAGTAATTGAAACAATGCAAGATTTACGTTCAGTTTCAGTTGATATTTTAACGCTTGGTCAATATTTGCAGCCAACTCCAAAACATCTCCCTGTGCAAGAGTTTATTACTCCTGAGCAATTTGATGAATACAGAAAAATTGGTTTAGAAATGGGATTTAGATATGTTGAAAGTGGACCTTTGGTGCGATCTTCATATCATGCTGAAAAGCATATTTTTGATCTTTAGACATGTAAAAAAATCTAAAAAAAAATACTTTTTTTATTTGGATTTTGAGTATTAAAAGAATTAATTTTACAAAATATTTTAACATTCGGAGCCTTGTGTTAAAAATAATGAGTACATTGGCGCCTATTTTTGAGAATAAAAAACGTGAAAAACTACAGTATGAAAAGCAAAAATATTATTATTGGTTCACTAGGATTAGTTGCTGTTTCAGCAATTTTTATGCTTGTTCCATTTGATTTTAGCAAAAAAGGAACTTACAATCAAAAGGATTTATCTGCTTTGCAAAAGCAAAGTGCGAGTGATGCGCAAAAATGGTTAGAAGCTCGTTATCTAGATTTAGCAACAGGCCAAAAGATAACTCCTGAGAAATTAGCTTTACTTCTTGAGCAAGAGAAAGGGAGAACCCGTTCGGCGATGAATTTTCAGGAATTAGGTCCAGATAATATTGGTGGTAGAACAAGAGCAATCGTTGCTGATAGAGATTCTACTAACTTGGTTTGGGCCGGTGGAGTTTCCGGTGGTCTTTTTCATTCAAAAGATGGAGCTAATACGTGGAATAGAGTTGATGAATTCCCAGGAATGCCATATATTTCTTCTATGACTCAGACTGCAGATAGAACTGTGTTTGTTGCAACTGGTTCTTTTGAAGAACAATGGTCAGGAGATGGTTTGTATTATAAATTAGCAAGTGGAGATACTTGGACTTTGGTTCCAGGAACAGGTTCTTTTGCTAGAGTAACAGAAGTTGTAGCAGGAACAGGTAATACGGTGTATTTTGCTACTAATGGAGGTTTGAAAAAATGGACAGTTGGCGACGCTGCAATTCAGTCAGTTGCTGTTGCTGGTGGTTCATGCGATGCATTGAAAGTTTCTAAAGATGGGCAAGTTATTGTCGTTTCTATGTCTAATACTGGTAAAACATATGTATCAAATGATGGAGGTTCATCATTTACAGATGTATCTGGTACGATTGCTAATGGTAAAGTTCCTGCTGGGGCGAACAGAATTGAATACTCTATTTCTCCAACAAAAAATGCAGATAATGCTTATACTGTTTATTGTGTTAGAACAAATTCGAATTTAATGAGTATGCACGTTTCTCAAGATAATGGAAATGTATGGAGTCAATTCATTGGTTCTTCTGGAGCAGGAAGTACTCTTGATATCTACAGAGATCAAGGTACATATAATTCAATTTGTTCTGTTGACCCTACTAATACAGAACGTTTATTGATTGGAGGTATTGACGTTTGGCAATGGGAGCAAACTGTAAATAACTCAGGACAGAATCCGCCTGTAGTTTCTGGAGGTTTTGAAAAGTTAACCAATTGGTTTTTACATCCTACAAACCCAACATACGTGCATGCTGATAATCATGAAATGATTTGGGATAAAAACAATAGATTCTATGTTGGTAATGATGGAGGTGTTGGAATTTCTGAGGATTTTGGCTCAACTTTCTTTCCAGCAAATAGAGGATATAACGTAACTCAATTTTACGGAATTGCTTATGATAGACATGGTGCTGTAATGGGAGGTACTCAAGATAATGGATGTTTATATAATGATTACTCAAGCGCTTCTTATAAAGAATTTACAGAAGTAGGTGGAGGTGATGGGTTTTCTGTTGCTATTTCATTCTTTAATCCACGGGTGATGTTTACTTCAGTTTACAATAATTCTGTGAGTAGAATTTCTAAAGATATGAACACTGGGTCATTTACTGGTGGTTCTTTTGAACCTCCGTATCCAGTTTCTTATGGTGCAACAGGAGCTAGTAGTAGTGCCTTTCCTTTTCATACTGCATTTGTTTTAGCTGAATATTATGATGTGAATTCTACAGATAAAGTAACATTCTTGCCAAAGAAAAATTATGCCGCTGGTTCAACAGTGAAAGTTCCTAGTTTGGCTACTGGTGATACAATTAACTATGTTACACCTGTTGCCTTACATTATGACGACACAGTATTTGCAACTGCAAATTTAACAGTTACTGACTATAGAATTTTAAATAGTATTTCAGGGTTCCCGATTGATTTAGGTCAAAACTCTTATACAATTACCTATGATGCCGCTCCTGCTGGATTGTCAGTTGCTGATACATTATTAGTGAATGGTGTGACTGTAGCTGAGGTTGAATTATTAACTCCTTATACACATTATTTTGCTAAAAACCCTGCAACAAATGAGGTTATTGATTTATTAGAAGAAGAACAAGTTTACAATATTTCATGGGATACGTTGCAAGTTACTGATCCTTTTCAATCTTGGTATTTAGTTTACACGGCAGCAAACGGAGGTGAATTATGGGGTACTAGAGATGCTTTGCGTTTGGCGCAAGCGAATCCAGTTTGGGTTAATTTAGCTACTGGAATAGGTGGAGGTCTATTTTCAAGTATTGATATTGAGTTTTCAAAAGATTTAAATCACTGTTTTGTAAGTTCTGGTACTGATGTTTATAGAATTTCTGGTTTAGGTTCTATTTATTCACAATCAGCAACTTTCAACGCAGATGTATTGGCCGCTGGTGCAGCTAAAGTGAGAATTTCTACGGTAGATTGTGAAGGTATTGCTATAAACCCAAATAATGCAAATGACTTACTTTTATTACAAGGTTTTAGTGGAACAATTACACGTTCGAATAATGCAACTGCTGCGGTTCCTTCTTTTGTTCCTTTATCAAGTAGTTTAGGTATTGGTGCTTATGATGCAATTATTGATATGACAGACGACCAAACCTTGGTAGTTGGAACTGCTTTTGGAGTTAAAGTATCTTTTAATGGTGGTGATTCTTGGGAAGATGCTTCAACTGGTTTTGATAATGTTCCTGTTTTTGAAGTGAAACAAAATTGGAGAACTTGGGATGAAGGAAATTATGTTTCTGGAGAGATTTATCTTGGAACATTTGGACGTGGAATCTGGGCATCTTCAGATTTACTTGGACTTAATGAAGAAAAGAACGAAAAATTGACATATTACAAAATGGACTTGTCAGTATTCCCTAATCCAACAAGAGGAAATTCAACTTTATCTTTTAATTTGTTAAAATCAGGAAAAGTATCTGTTCGTATCTATAATTTAGCTGGTGTATTGGTGAAATCTATAGATGTTAAGAACCTAGAAAAAGGTGCTCAAACATTGGATATAGATTCTGATAAATTGTCAAATGGTACTTACATTGTTAAGTTCTCATCAAATGGTTACGATGAATCAGTTAAATTTATCAAAATGTAATTGATTTCAAAATTTATATTGAAAGTCGCTAGTCTTCGGATTAGCGACTTTTTTTTGCTTAATACTTTAGGTGGGTTCTAAAAATTGAATTCTATCAAAAAACAAAAAGTAAATCAATAAGATTTGAGACATATTTTTTTTCAATAGCCATTGTTATTTAAGAAAAATATAACGAAGAAGATTGTTGATTTCTTTGTTCCCTTGGGGTTTCCATAGTTTTCCGAATTCTTCTTAAAAATTTCACACATTATCTCGATAGTGCTTTAAAATTTTTAATTGACTTCAATAAACTATGGAAATTTTGATGAAATTGAATTTTTAGAACCCACCTTTAACTTTTAACTTGATTCTAAGGATTAAAATTCTAACTTTGTAAAAAAATCTAGTGAAGGATTTTTAGTGATTAGAAAAAATAAATTTACAAAAATATGAGTTCATTCGACGTTACAATCATTGGTTCAGGTCCTGGAGGATATGTTGCTGCAATCAGATGTGCACAATTAGGTTTGAAAACTGCATTAATCGAAAAATACGATACTTTAGGTGGTACTTGTTTAAATGTTGGTTGCATACCATCAAAAGCATTATTAGATTCATCTGAACACTTTCATAATGCGAAACACAATTTCGAAGAACATGGTATTAATCTTTCAAACCTGAAAGCTGATATCGAGCAAATGGTAAAACGTAAAGGTGAAGTTGTTTCCCAAACGTGCAACGGAATCAAATTTTTGATGGACAAAAATAAAGTTACTGTTTTTAATGGAATCGGTTCATTTGTATCAAAAACTCAAGTTCAAGTTACAGATAAGGATGGTAAAACGCAGGTTTTAGATTCTAAAAATATAATTATTGCTACAGGTTCAAAACCAAATTTCTTTCCTGGAATGGAGCCTGATAAAAAACGAATTATTACTTCAACCGAAGCATTAAATTTACAAGAAATCCCTAAAAAGATGCTTGTAATTGGAGGTGGAGTTATTGGTTTAGAATTAGGTTCAGTATATGCTCGATTAGGAACAGAAATTGAAGTAATTGAATTTGCAAATACGATTATTCCTACGATGGATTTAACTTTAGGTAAGGAATTGACTAAAGTTTTGAAAAAAGAAGGTTTCAAATTCAACTTAGAGCACAAGGTACAGTCTGTAGTTAATAATGGTAAATCAGTAACTTTAAAAGCATTAAACAAAAAAGGTGAAGAAGTAACTTTCGAAGC
>JBKCGI010000165.1:0-3283 GCA_046303515.1 Flavobacteriia bacterium
CTCCAAAACTAATTAATGCTGCTAAAATCAAAAAGACAATCAAACCCTTGTACGACTTTTTTTCCTCTTCGAAGTATTCCGTTCTTGCCGCTTTATGTTGTTGTTCAGGTTTGCTTACTACTGTCTTTTTTTGCTCTTGAATTTTTATTTCATTTGTTAATGCTAATGCAAATTCTTCGCAAGATGAAAAACGATCTTCTGGTTTCTTTTGAGTAGCTTTTTTTATTACTTTCCAAACTTCATGGTATTGATTCCCTAATGATTCTTCCAATGATATTAGAGGGTCATTTACAATTTTGTTGTAAATTTCATATTCAGATTGCGCATTTTTATATGGGCAGAATCCAGCTAACAATTCGTAAAAAGTAATACCCAAGGAGTATATATCAGATCTTGCGTCTACTTCAACTGCTTTTACTTGTTCAGGTGACATGTAATAAACAGTTCCTATGTGTACACCTGTTTTGGTCAGATTATGCTGAGATCCTCCAATTATTTTTGCAATACCAAAATCTAATACCTTTATTTCGTCATTTGAATTTATGATGATATTTGAAGGTTTAACATCTCTGTGAACAATTCCGTTTTGATGCGCATAAGAAAAAGCATTTAAAATCTGAAGCATAATTTTTTTACTTCTCTCAATGTTTAAGGGCTCATTCAATTCTGCAAGGAAAATATCTAAGGTTTTACCTTCAACGAATTCCATGATTAAGTATAAACCGTCTTCTTGCTCAACGTAATCAAGTAAACCTACGATGTTAACTTGCTGCAATTGTGCCATTACAGAAGCCTCATTTTTAAAACGCTTTTTTATCTCCTCATTTTTGACTAATTCGGCTTTCAGTACTTTAATGGCTACTTTTCTTTTAATCGTGTTGTGTTCTGCAAGATATACATCTCCCATGCCACCTTCACCAATCAATTTAATAATTGTATAGTTTTGAATTTGTTTTCCGATCATGATTTGTTATTTTATCTTCATTGAGTCTTTTCTTTTAAGAGCAAAATAAATACCCATAAAAAACAAAAGCGATATCAATGTTACAACAAGAAAATCTAATTTAAATGTGCTGTGCCATGTTCCAAAAATGTTTTCATAATCTGGGTGAAAATTTTTTGTTAATTCATCGATTGCATTTACAGATTTTGATCCGTCTTCAATCATTTCAGGTTCAATAAATGTACCATTCGAATCCATTACTCCTGTACCTTCTTTAGCCACAATATTTGGAACTGCAACAAGTTCTTGTTTTATGGCGAAACCTTCAGTTCCCCATCTGGAAAGTGAGAAATAACTTAATATTTCAACAAATTTATTTTCAATTTTGGCAACCACTCCAGCTAACATGATCTGCGGAATAAGCGCCAAAGGAACGATTGTCATCACTTTTTCTGTATTTGTTACGATTGCTGAAAGAAGCAAGCCCATTAATGAAGCTGCTATGGATAGAATTAACATCCAGAAAAATGAAGTCATTGGATTGGTCCAATTTGGATCGTGAGATTTGAAGAATAGTGAAATAATAAATATAAATATGAAGCATTGCACTGCGGCAAAGGACGCTAAAACTGTAATTTTAGACAAAATATAAGGAAAAACTCCTTGATTAAACATTCTTTCCCTCTTGTATATCGGTATTTCTCCCACTATTTCTCTAGCTGCATTATTTGTTCCGAACCAAACTGCTGAAACGGCAATTAAAAAAGGCACTGCAAGATTAACCTCCTTAAAAATAAGACAAATAAGTAAAGCTATAATTGGAGCTTGACCAATCAATAAAGCAGTATTTTTTCTATCATTAAATTTGATATTGAAATAACGAATTGTTAACCAGTAATACTGTGAAAAATAATTGACGGGAGATTTCGAAGATTTTATATTTACCTTTGGCTTTTCTATCAAAGGGGCTTGTTCTCGCCTGAATTTATCAACCCAAATCTTGGCTTTTTCTTTTACCAAGGTTGAATAAACTTTAACAGTATCATCGACATTAAAGTAACCTAAATATTTTTTAGCATTGTCTTTGTAGACAAGATGACCACCCTCCGCCATAAAAATGACAGAATCCATATAGTTTAAGTCTTCTGGTTTGTGAGTTACCATTATGACAGTAGTTCCATTTTTGGCCAAATTGCGCAAAATACCTAAAAATTCTTCAATTGTTTGAGGGTCTAGGGGAGAGGTGGGCTCATCTAAAAATAGAATTAAAGGGTCAGTCAAAATTTCAACTGCAATTGATACCCTTTTTCTTTGCCCTCCACTAATTTCTCCAACAAGATTTTTGCGTATCTCCTTAATGTTCAAATCATTTAAAGCCTTCTCTACTTTTTCAAAAACAAATTCTTTTGAGGTATTTTGTAGCCTCAATTTTGCAGCATAATAGAGAGATTGTTCCACCGTTAATTCCCGATGTACAATATCATCTTGCGGCACATATCCAATTAAAGTTTTTAAATAATCATATTGCTGACTTAAATCTAGACCTCCAATATAAACTCGTCCTGTCGTCGGAGGTGAATCACCATTTAGAGCTTTTAATAAAGTAGATTTACCGCATCCAGATGGCCCCATAACAGCCATTAAAGTTTTTGATGGAATTTCAAATGAACATTTGTGCAATCCAGTTTTTCCATTTGAGAATACTTTAGAAATACCCTCAATTCTAATTGCAACTTCATTGGAAAGGTCGCTTGTTTCTCCGGTTAAACTTAATTTGTAACGACCAATAAAAATGGTGTCATCGTTTCCAATTTTTACAGTTGAACTTATTTTAGCTCCATTTAAAAATGTCCCATTCAAAGAGTTTAAGTCCTTAAGTATATAGACATTGTTTGACTTCTTCTCAATTGAAGCATGTTCGCGACTAATTGAAGAGTGATCGATAACGACATCACATTTGGGACTTCTACCTATGGTAATTATTGTTTTATTTTTAAATTTATCAATTATGTTTGTTGTACCTCCACTTGATTGGCCCGCTCCTGATGGAGTAATTTTTTGATAATTATCGGGGTTAAAAACTAGTCTTATATCGCTTTTCAGTGAAAGTTTTATGGTGTCATTTGCGCCTATTCTTGTTGGAACTGATGGAGAAATTCTTGTATTATTTATATATACCCCATTAGTACTGTTATAATCAGTAATATAGATGTTATTCTCTTTATCAATAAGTAATTGAGCATGTTGTTTTGATATGGATGAATCATCAATTGTTACATCGCAACTTTTATCTCGCCCAATGATAAATGAGGAAGAAGAATTTCGCAGAAATGCTACCTT
>JBKCGI010000166.1:0-14334 GCA_046303515.1 Flavobacteriia bacterium
TTTAAATTGCTCTTTAGCGGTAACAACTTATCAAGCAGGTAAATTCATTTTTATCTCTCCAAAGGATGAAAACTATTTAATTCAGCTTCCTCGGACATTTGAAAAACCAATGGGATTCTCTTTTAATGAAGATTATTCTAAGTTAGCGATTGCCTCTAAAGATTGTGTTCAGGTATTTTCTTCATCAAAGGAACTGGCGTATTATTATCCAAAATCTCCGCAAACGTATGACAATTTATTCGTACCACGTTTAACTTATCATACAAGTGCTTTGGATGTTCATGATTTACAATTTGGTGAAAACGAAAAATTATACGCAGTAAACACCTTGTTTTCATGTATTGTTGAATTGGATTCTGCGTATAATTTTACACCTTATTGGAAACCAAAACAAATTACAGAATTGGTTTCAGAAGATCGTTGTCATTTGAACGGAATGGCCATGTTAAACGGGAAACCAAAATACGCCTCAGCTTTTAACAATGGAAACTCAGCAGGATCATGGAGAGAAAACATCACTAAAAGTGGAGTAATTTATGATATTGAAAGCAATGAAATAATAGCTGAAAACCTTGGTATGCCGCATTCTCCAAAGATTTTCAACAATGAACTTTATGTTCTTTTGTCAGCAACGGGTGAATTGGTGAAAATTAACCCTGCAAGTGGAGAAAAAGAAGTCATCGTAAAATTAGAAGGATTTGTAAGAGGAATGAGCCTTTACAAGGATTATTTATTTATTGGCTTATCAAAACTTAGAGAAAACTCTTCAACTTTTAGTAAATTAAAATTTGAACACAAAGCCAATGAGTCTGGAATTTATATTGTTCACCTTCCTTCAAAAAGTATTGCAGGTAAAATCACCTACTTATCTTCGGTAGATGAAATTTATGATATTCACATTTTGGCTGATTCAATTAGACCAAACATCATGAATACTTTAACTCCAGATTACAAAAAATCATTAATGATTCCAGGCGCAACTTATTGGGCAAAGATGGACGAAGCGGTAAAATAAAAGGAAGTAAAAATGAGTTTATTAAAAGCAATAGTATATCGTATTTATTCTTCTTTGATAACTTTTTGTATCTCCTTTATTTTAACAAAAAATCTTTTAGCTTCCATTTCAATTGGTTTATTTGATTCATTAATTAAAATTTTCTCTTACTATATTTTTGATAAAATATGGTATAAATTCACACGCTATGAAAATAAACCCTGTGTTATTTGGTTAACCGGCTTAAGTGGCGCGGGTAAAACAACAATCGCAAAAGCCTTACAAGCAAAATACATCAAACACAAAGTATATCCTGTTGTTTTGGATGGAGACGAAATTAGATTGGCTATAAAACAAGATGGATTTGATGAAGAATCTCGCAAAAAACACAATAAAAACGTAGGATATATCGCATCTCTTTTTGAAAAACAAGGCAATATTGTTATCGTTTCTTTAATTTCCCCATACGATGACACACGCGATGAAATTCGTAAAATGTGTAAGAATTTTATTGAAGTTTATGTTTCAACAGACTTAGATGTTTGTATCAAAAGAGACGTGAAAGGTTTATATAAAAAAGCATTAGCTGGTGAAATTAATGATTTTACAGGTGTATCAGCTCCCTATTATGCTCCAAAAAACCCAGAATTAACCTTTAATACAAACAACTTAACAGTAGATTTTTGTGTTAAATCGATTGTGACTTATGTTAAAAAAAAGCTAAAATAATTCCTTGAATAAAAAAAATTTATAATTTAGATTAAAATTAAAGATTATGAAACCACTATTAAGTATACTTTTTATCGCAATTTGTTCTATTAGTTTTTCGCAAACTGAATACACTGTTAACCAAGAAATAAACTATTTTGATGGTTTAAATTGGGTTGAAAGTCAAATCATTAAAATTGAAAATGGTAAATATTTTGTGTATACAAACAGAGAAAAAACAAAAACAAAATGGGTTACAAAAGATGATTTTGAGGCTTTATATACCGAGGTTGTAACCAATAGACAGCTCAAAATTAATGTAGTTGAAACAATTGAAGTTCCAATTTTACAAGTTGGAGACTCTGTTATGTACAACAGCGGCAACAAGTGGTTAACATCTCAAATTTCAGCAATAGATGAGGCTAGGTTATGTACTTTAGTGATCGACAGCGTAACCACAATAGTTAAAAACGAACAAGAGCTTACCTTATTAAAAGCTGCAGGTGAAACTAAATACAAAGTAAGCGAAAACAAAAAAACAATTGTTTACAGTGTTGGGGAAATTGTTGAATACAAAGTTGGAAGCGAATGGAAAGTTGGGGAAATTAAAAACATAAGTGATGAAGACCAATTAAAAATAAATGATCAATGGTATGATTATAAATTGGTTAGAAAAGCAAAAAGGTAATATATTTTTAGTTTGCTAATTCCCAAGCAGTTAAAAACACCAATTCTGCAATAGTTTCAATTTTACTAAAATTCAAGTACTCGATATCGTCCGTAACTTGATGATAGTTATCGTGAAATCCACCAAAGTAGAATATACTTGGTATTCCATTTTTCGCAAAATTATAATGATCTGAGCGATAATATAATCTTTCTCTGTTTGAAGGGTCGTTATAGGTGTAATCTAATTTTAACTTATTATGTCTTTTAGCAACAGCTTCGTGAATGTTATGAAAGTCTAAACTTATTTTATCAGAGCCTATAATATATACTGAAAATTGCTTCTGTTCCAAAACAGAATCTTTATGCCCAATCATATCAATATTTAAATCTGCTACTGTTTTTTCAAGTGGAACAAGTGGATTTTTACTATAATAATCTGAACCTAATAATCCGTGTTCCTCACCTGTAAAACAAATAAATAGGATAGATCTTTTGGGTTGTTGATTTTTAAGTTGAGCTTCTTTAAAAACGCGAGCTAATTCTAATAAAGTGGCTGTACCTGAACCGTTATCGTCAGCACCATTGTAAACCTCTCCTTTTTTGTTCACACCTAAATGATCATAATGAGCACTTATAACTAAAAACTCATTCTTCAAAAGAGAATCGGAACCAGGAACAAAAGCAATTACGTTTTCTGTTGATGGACAAGCTTTTCCTTTTAAATCAATGTCTAAGAAGATTTTATTTTTCTTCTTTAATTTTAATATTTTTGATGCATCCACATAAAAAATATGTTGATTTTGTTCTTTTACAGGAAAAACCTTATCCGTATTTTTTTCGAATGCTTTTGGATCATATTTTTTAATAAGAAAAAACACTGTCTTATTTCCTGAGTTTTTCACCACATTCATATCAATTTCTTGAGGAGAATCTACTGAAATCAGAATAGCAAATTGATTACTAACTTTTAGACGAATAAATTCAGAATAAGAATAATGTTCAATTCCAGATGTTTTTAATTGAACTAAACTTACTTCGTTAAGTGAGCCAAAATCTTTTATATAATTTAATTTTGTTTTATTGATGGTTAAACTTCCTTCTTTGACTTTTTTAGAAAGAAAAAAACTTTGGTAATATCCTATTGATAATGAATCTAATCCTAATTTTCTAAATTCCTGAGCTAAATATTTCGCTGCTTTTTTTTGACCTATTTCACCCGTATTTCTTCCTTGCATGGAATCATTTGCTAAAACTGAAACATGCGTTCTAATACGATTTGAATCAATTAAATGGTAATATTCAATTGATTTTTGCGAATAACAAATAAATGAAGCAAATAAACTAAGGAGAAAAAAGAATTTCATTACAAAGCTATTTTCTCTACTCTTTTTTGATGACGTCCACCTTCAAAAGCTGTATTTAAGAAAACTTCAACAATATCTAAAGCATTTTCTTCCGTAATGAAACGAGCTGGAAGAGTTAAGATATTTGCATTATTGTGTTCACGAGCCAATCGAGCAATTTCTGGCGTCCAACATAAAGCAGCTCTAATTCCTTGATGTTTATTGGCTGTCATGTTAATTCCATTACCACTTCCACACAATAATATTCCTAAAACTCCAGGGTTAGCCTCTACGAACTTAGCTACAGGATGAGCAAAATCTGGATAATCGATACTTTCTGAGGTAAAACAACCTTTATCTTCTATTTTATATCCTTTTTCTTCAAGAATATTGATTATTTTTGTTTTAAGTTCGAATCCTGCATGATCGCATCCGATTGGGAGAATTTTTGTCATTTTTAAAAGTTTTCTCAAAGATAAAGTTTATTAACAAATGATTGTATTTATTGACAATGATTTTTTTTCAAAAAGTTAAACGATTGAAAATCACTATTAGAAAATTTAAAGTTTTGAACATCATTTTAATAAAAATTGTGAATAGTGTTTCATAAATATCAATAAGTAAAGCTTGCATTTTCGAATTCAATTTTCAGATAGACAAGAATTTGGATCCTGCAAGGAAAGTTTGAGTGATTTATAGATTAGTTATGAACGTAGTTATTGCAACAAAGAATATAAATCGAACTTAAAAGTTATTCACATCAATCATTATTAACAAATTGTTAAAAACAGATTAAATGAATTTAAAATCAATTAAATAGAACAAAAAATATTGTTTATATGTTGCTGTTCTAAACTTATAAGTAATAAATACAATAAAACTAAAACTTTTTTTTACACGAATTAACAGCCTTAATAAAAGAGAATAAAAATTCTTTTAAAAAATTTATTTATTATTTATATTATAAAAAAGGAAAAATAAGAAAATTAGGATAAATAAAAAAAATTGATATATTCTTGTTTCAATTCAAAAAAACGTGTTAAATTCGCTGTAAATGAAGGATATAAAATCTACAAATAAAAAGTATTTTTACGATTATTATGAGAAGGGCGATGACACAAAACGTTTGACAATAATTTTACTTTTATTTGCCTTTGTACTTTGTCCCTTTTTCGCTTTTTTCTTTAAATTTTTAGGTGCCCCAATTTCTTTCTTTTATGCAACTTTATCAGCAACTTTCGTTTTTCCATTAATTTTATTTATTGAAAAAATAGTTCCCTATTTCAAAGGAAAATTGCCCTACCTATATTTTATTTATTTCAATGGAATAACTGTTTATGTCATTTATCAACTTTATTTAAGTGATTTCGCATTTTTTGATTTGGTATTTTTTGTAGGATTATTTGCTGTTTTAAATTTTGCAACACAACGTTTTTATTTATCCCTAATTTATTTTATAAATACATTCATCTTCTTTTCAATCGCCTATTCTTTGATAGAGAATAAAGATGATTATAATTATGCTCCGATATTTGTTTTGGTAATTTGCATTGGCGTTTTCTTTGCTGTATTGTATTTCAGCAGAAATAAAATGATTAATAGGATCCAAGACCATAATACCTATTTAAAGCGAATTGTAAATAATATTGGAAACGGAGTAATATTCTTTCAATTGCGATCTACCGTCATTAGTATTGTTGATTTTAACCAAGAAACGGTGAACATTTTAGGTATAAATGAAGTACAAGAAATTGAAGATTTGTTAATTAAAAATATTGAAGTAGAAGATATTTTAGAAATTACAGAACTTGAAGAAGAAATATACATAACGAAAGAAATTAAGTTTTCAAATGGAAAAATTTTAGAATTTAAAATAGCAAATCTTAAATTAAAAAATGGAAATTACTTTTTAGCTACAATTCAGGATATTACTCAAAAAATAGAAGAGAATAAAACGATAAAAGAAAACGAGAAAAAATATAAAAATCTATTTGTAAGAAATCAATCTCCTCTATTTACACTTAAGTTTGATGGCGAAATCATTGAGAGTAATCCAGCTTTTTTAAAACTTTTTGAAATTAACTCCAATTGTGAAATAAAATTATTCAAAGATGAAGAATGGATTGAATTCATTGAACTTATTCAAAAGAAAGGTACACTAACAAATTTCAACAAAGTTTATGGTGAAGATACGGATAAACAAAAATTTCTCGTATTTAACTTTTATTTGGATTTTGAAAGTCAAATTATTGAGGGAAACATTCTAGATATCACAGAAATTACATTAAGAACAAAAGCCTTACGTGAAAACGAGAACAAATATCGTGTGATTTACGAGGAGAGTAATGACTCAATTGTTTTATTAGATCAGGATAGAATTATTGACATTAATCAGCAAGGTTTAAAACTTTTTGGAAAAAGTTATGACTTTATTTTGGAAAAAAGTTTGTGGGATTTTACATATAATCAATCGCCGGAATTAAAAAATAATTATGACAATTTAATAAAGGTTTTAAAAGAAAAGAAACAAGTCAAATTTAATTGGGTTTTCGCCAAAGAAAATAGTTTTATAGATGTTTCCATTTCAATAGTAGAGTTAAATTTAGGTGATGATTTAGTGTATCAGTGTGTTATTCGCGATGAGACAGAGCGTAATACAAATATTAGAGCCTTAGAAAATAGTAAGCAAACTTTTGAATCAATCATTGAAAATACTCCAGAAGGATTTCTTATTTTGAGAGAAGATAATTGCCTTTTCGCTAGTCAAGAATTTTTTAGAATTTTTAATATAGAGCAAAAAAGAGCTTCAGAAATTCAATTGAATGATTCCTTTTTTGGAGTGAATTTAAAATCATTTAAGTACTTAATTGAAGAACACATTGCAGATAAACAAATTAAACAAAAACAATTTAAATTTAATATTGACCAAAAGGACGTTGAAATTGATATTACAATTGTTTCGATAATATTTGAAGAACAAGAAGCAAGTTTGTTAATCTTAAAAGATGTTTCCTATCAAAATGAGTTATCAAAAGAGGTTTTAAGGGCAGAACTTGCAGAGGAAACAAATAAAAAATTAGAAAAAGAAATTGAAGAACGCCAAAAAGCAGAACAAAAGTTAGCGTCGGAATATTTAAGAACGAATGCCATTTTTGACAGTTCTGAAAATACCTTGATGTTTACTTTAGATACCAATCTTAAAATAACTTCCTATAATAGACATTGTAAATTATATTTTGACTATCAAACAAAAAAAGATTTAGCTGTAGGAAACTTATTTGAAAGCTATTTTGAGCAAATTATTTCGCCTATAAAAATGCGATATTTCAGATACTTATTAAGTAGTTTGAGAAAGGGAAAATCACATTTATTGGAACTTAAATTTATTAACATTTACAATGAAAAAAAGTGGATGGAATTGTATTTGAATCCAATTTTCGATATCAATGGTACTGTTACCGAAATATCATTAGTTACGCACGATATTACTTTTAAGAAAAATTATGAAAAGGAATTAATTACTTCTCTGAAAGAAAAGGAAGTTTTATTAAAAGAAGTTCACCACCGAGTAAAAAACAACTTACAAATAATTTCAAGTATTTTAAATTTACAAAGTTCCTACATAGAAGATGAAAAAATTCTAGAAATTATTGAGGAAAGTCGTCATAGAATTCGCTCTATGGCAATTATTCACGAAAACTTATATCAAACCAAAAATTTCTCATCTATTAATTTTAAGAATTATTCGAGAGAATTAGTTCGTAATTTGATATCTTCCTATCAATTTAATAAAAATTTAGAGGTCGAATTAGTAGAAAAAGTGGAGTTGGTAGAACTTAATTTAGATCAAGCCATACCTTGTGGATTAATCATCAACGAGTTGATTACCAATTCTATGAAGTATGCTTTTCCTCAAATGAAAAAAGGAAAAATTTATTTGGAATTAAAAGAAAAAAACACTAACATTACACTCGTGGTTGGTGATAGTGGAGTAGGACTACCAAAAGATTTTAACGTTAAGGAAACCGAAACACTTGGTTTACAATTAGTTATGACTTTAGTAGAACAATTAGATGGAAATATTAAAATTGAAACAAATAAAGGAATAAAATATTTTATTACCTTTGAAAAGCAAAAACTGTGATCCGATGAATAATATAAATGTGCTAGTTGTTGAAGATGAATCAATTGTATCTAAAGATATTCAACATAGTTTAAAAAAACTAGGATATCACGTTGTTGGTGCAGCTGCTACAGGTGAAAAAGCTTTAGAGCTTGTTCGTTCAGAAAGTCCGGATATCGTTTTAATGGATATTATGCTTAAAGGCGACATGAACGGGATCGAGGTTGCAGAAATTGTAAAAAAAGAACACAATATTCCTGTAATTTTCTTAACTGCTTATGCTGATGAATCAACATTAACAAAGGCAAAAGTCACAGAACCTTTTGGTTACATTATTAAACCATTCAAAGAAATCGATTTACATACGTCGATTGAAATGGCTTTATACAAACATAAAAAAACTCGTGAGCTTGAAAAAGAACGCGATTATTTATATACCTTAGTTGATAGTAAAGAAATTGTTGATGGTTTTATTTTCGTAAAATCTAATAGCAAATTAGTAAAACTAAACACAAAAGACATATTCTTCATTGAAGCATTGAAAGATTACGTTGTTATCAACACAAAAGAAACGCGCTATACGATTCATTCAACAATGAAGGATATTGAACAAAAAATGGGAACTAGCGAATTTATTCGCGTTCATAGATCTTTTATTGTTCGCTTAGATAAAATAGCGGCTATCGATTTCCCAAATCTTGTTTTGGAAGAAGATAAAAAAGTTATTCCAATTGGAGGTTCCTACCGAGATGATTTGAATGCTCGTATTCGTTTGGTTTAAACAATTTTATTTTTCAACGCTATTTTTACCGCATCTACTTTACAAGTTACATGTAATTTTTGATAAACACTGGAAATCTGATTTCTAACCGTATTTGGGCTACTATCTAGTTTTTCCGCAATTTCTTTGTAATCTAAACCTTCTACCAACCCTTTTAACACTTCTGTTTCACGAGGAGATAAATTAGATTCTACCACCGTTTCTATAATTTTTACGACAGGAGCATTCGAAAGCAATTTAAGTGTCTTACGTGCCACCGCAGGACTCATTGGAACAGATCGAAACTCTTTTACTTGTTGTAGGTAATTTAAAATTGTTTTTGGACTTTCATCTTTCAATAAATATCCGCTTGCTCCAGCCTGAATAGCTTCAAAAATTTTATCATCATCATCGAAAACGGTTAACATTAAAAATTCAATCGAAGGATATATTTGTTTCGCCATTCTAACGGTATCAATTCCATTTTTCTCAGGCATGTCAATATCCATCAATACAATTTCAGGGATGTTGGAAGCTAGTGTTTCTTTCATTTGTTCTAAGAAATCTACGCCGTTTTCAGCAGTAAATAAAACCTGTACTTTTCCTGAACTTTCCAATTCCGCTTTTAAGTTTACCCGATTGAATCGTTTATCGTCTACTATTGCTATTCTAAGCATATTTAATAAATTTAGAGAAAGTTACTAATTATTTTCTTTTCCAAGGTGTTATTAGAGAAAAACCTACGGTTGCCTGCATATAAAAACGTGCTAAATTAGGACCTTTGAAGCCGGATCTTGTCCCCATTTCTGCTGAATATGAAATTCCATAACCATTCGTTTTTTTATAGCTAAAACCAAGTCTCCAACCGCCGCTTTGCTTTAATTTATCTGTTATTTGAAGACCATTGTTTTTGCTTGTAACAACGCGATCAAAACTCCCTAGGCCCAGAAACAAGTCTCCATAAACACAAGTCGTGAAATTATTACCTTTTTTACCATATTTACTATCACCTATTACTGTATTTGTGATTTTTTTCCGAGAAAATCCTATGGAAAAAGAAGTTGAATTAAATTTGGCATATCCTCCAGTCATGGCTACACTATCTATTAACATTCCTGGTGTAAATGTTTCGGTTTTATAATTGTAAGCTCCTATAATAGGGGAATAATTTACATCAAAATGAGACATATTTGAATTGTTTAATAAATAAGTTGTACTAACACTTGATACACCCATTCTGATACCATTAATCGTTAAAACATCTCCTTTAACCATTTTATATGTTTCTGTTGTGATTTTGTATCCTCCAGAAACTACAGATGTCATATTTAATCTAACTTTTAAATTTTTTGTAGTTTTTCTCTTTTTAACATGAAACGTAAGCATGGGTTCAACACCAACATAACTTTTAAAGCCTTCACCAGCAGTAAAAGATGGATTTGATGGTAAATTGTTTTTACTTTGGTCAGAATATTTTCCATTACGATAAGCAAAATCAAACGAAAATGCTCTTTTAAAGAAGAACTCTGTTTTCCAGCCCCATCCAGAGGTTGAGTTCACTCCGTAAAATTCCCCATTCCATGGATTCACATGTAAAGTGAATTTTTTTAATTTATCTACCGTATTTTCTTGTGAGTGAATTCCTTGATTCAAAATTACTAATCCCAAAATTAAAGCTATTTTTTTCATTGCATTAAAAATTTTAATTATGGGACAAATTTAAGGCAGCAATAAAAGGAGTGAAATAGTGCAAATGAACTACGGAATCAATTTATTTATCAGATTTGATTCTTTTTCAATAGAATTTCATAGTTGGTTCCTTCACCTAACTTGGAAGAAATTTCAAAGATGGCAGCAATTTCTTCCAAACGACTTTTGAGGTTTTTTAAACCATAATGTTCGGATTTTTCTTTCAAATCAAAACCAATTCCATCATCACAAAAAATTAGTTGAATAAGAATATTTTCCGCAGTATTAAATTGAATTTTAAGGTTTTTAGCTTCACTGTGTTTGTTGCAGTTATTAATTATTTCTTGTGAACACCTAAAAATGGCGAGAGCAGATTCATTTGGAATAATGTGTTCTAATTCAATTTTATCTTCAATTTTAAAAGGAATCAATGCGTGTTTTTTGATGTAAACTTTCAATTTATCGATTAAATCTATGTTTGTAATTTCTTTAGAGTTTAAAGCCCAAAGTGTTTCACGCAAACCACCCATGATTTCTTGTGCAGATTCTTTTACTTGAATTAAATCACCTTTTTGAATTTCTCCACTTTGATTATCTTCTAAAATTGCTTCTGTTTTTTTTGTGATGTAACTGATGGTAGATCCAATATTATCATGCAATTCTCTGGCAATTCTAGTACGTTCTTGTTCTTTAGTGAATGCAATTTCTTGTTCTTTTTTTACACGCTCAATTTCTGCTTTTGTTTTTTGTTTCCAGCGAATTCTGATGAATATAAAAACTACTACAATTAGAAGAATAAAAATGCTCAAAATACTTAAAACTAAAATATATGAACTTCTTTCTTGACTTTGCTTCAGTTGAATGATTTTTAGTTTTAAGTCTTGTTCTTTTTTTTCGGTTTCGTATTTTATTTCTAAGTCTGAAATGGCTTTTTGTTGTTCCGTTTTATTAATTTTTTCCCTTAATTCATTGCTTTTTTTCAACGAAAAGTAGGCAGAACGGAAATCATTTTTTAAAAAAGCCAAGTGTGAATTAATGTCATTTGCCACCAATAAGGAAGCGTAGTGATTAGAATTTTTTAAATAGAGAAAACTTTTATCGATCTGAACTTGCGCTGAATCATACATTTTTCTCAATATAAAATGGTTGCAATAATATGAATACGCTGTACTGATGAGGTTTGAATCGGAAAAAGTTTTGCTTAAAGAAATTAATTTTTGATAAATTGAACTTGCTTCTTTGAATTTGTTATTTTCATCATACAAACTTGCTAAAATTCGGTAGGTCATAAAACTTTTGTCGTTTGCTCCACTTTTCTTCATATTTTCAATGGATTTCAACAAATAGTATTCTGATTTGGAGAAATTATGTTGTTCTGAATACATTGCACCAATGTTGTTTGAAAGTTGCGCAATTTCGTTTAAATGATTTATTTTTTCAGCAACTTCTAATCCCTTTAAATAATATGGAAGAGCTTTGTCTTTCAGGCTTAAATAGTAATAACAATTCCCTTGGTTTTTATAAAAATAAATTGAAAAGGTATCGTTTTTAACGAGTTCATTTATTTTGAGACCAGCGATAATTTTCTCATTCGCTAAGGCATATTTTTGCGCCTTAAATAAGTGATTTGAATAATTAATGTGCCAGCGAACTTGATCGTATTTGCTTAAATTTTCGTTTTTATTAATTGAATCTAGCGATTTTAAGGCTTTTTTTAAATCAGTTTCAAGGTAGTTCTTTTTAAAAAAAGCTAGCATATTATTTTGAGAACGTAAATCATTTACGGACCAAAATAATAGTAGTATCAATAAAAAATTCCTCAAATAATTAAAGCAGATTTTTCTCTTTTAAAAGCAAAGCAATTTGAACAGCATTTGTTGCAGCGCCTTTTCGTAAGTTGTCAGCTACAATCCATAAATTTAAAGATTTTGGCTGAGATTCATCGCGGCGAATTCTACCAACAAAAACATCATTTTTTCCTTGCGCAAATCGCGGCATTGGATATTCAAAATTCGCAGGATTATCTTGTAAAGTGATTCCTGAAGTATTTGAAAGGATAGCTTTTACTTCTTGTAAATCGAATTCATTTTCAAATTCAATGTTAACCGCTTCAGAATGACCACCAACAACAGGGACGCGAACAGCTGTCGCCGTTACAAAAATAGAAGGGTCTAAAATCTTTTTGGTTTCATTCGTCAACTTCATTTCCTCTTTGGTATATCCATTGTCTAGAAAAGAGTCACATTGAGGAATACAATTTTTATCAATTTCGTATTTGTAAGCCATTTCACCTGAAACACCATTTCTTTCGTTTTCGAGTTGTTGAACAGCTTTAACTCCAGTTCCAGTAATGGATTGGTAGGTAGAAACAATTACACGTTTGATTTTATATTTGTCGTGAAGTGGTTTTAAAGTCAAGACCAATTGAATTGTAGAACAATTTGGATTGGCGATAATTTTGTCCTCGTTTGTTAATAAATCACCATTTATTTCTGGAACCACTAATTTTTTTGTTGGGTCCATTCTCCAAGCAGAACTGTTATCCACAACGGTAGTACCAACTTCAGCAAATTTTGGTGCCCATTCCAAAGAAGTGTCTCCGCCTGCAGAAAAAATAGCTAAATCAGGTTTCATTTCAACAGCCGTTTGCAAGCCAACAACTTTATAAGAATTTCCTGCATAAGAAATTTCTTTTCCAACTGATTTTTCGGATGCTACTGGAATAAGTTCTGTGATTGGGTAATTAAATTCTTTTAAAACTTCCAACATTACTTCTCCAACCATTCCGGTTGCTCCAACTACTGCTACTTTCATTTCAATAAAGGCGTTAAAATTTAAAGGAACAAAAGTAGCAATATTTGTAAAATCAAAAGCAAAAATTTAGTTTAATATTTCAGGTTTTTGTCCAAGACTAACTGGAATTGTGAATGAGAAACCTTGGAGAAATGAAAAATTTCCACCACTTACACCAGGTCTTGATGAGATTTCAGTTTTATAAGAAAATGCGCCACGCTTCATAATATAACCCATTCTAAAGCCAACTTTTTTAAGTTTATCATTATTCATTGTCCAAATAGTGCCATCTTGCGCAATAACATCATCAAATTTTGTTCCTAGACCGAATAATGCGTCTAAATAAATATCATTTTCTCTTCGATGTTTTTTGGCGAATTTATAACCATCAACATTTACTTTTAAGTTTGTAATATTTTTAAGCGAAATCCCGATGTTAACAACAGTTGTTCGCATTCCAAAAACAGCTCTGTAACTTGGGGTATGTGTTTCTGAACCGTTAACAAAATCAGCAACTTCACCACTGGCTGTTGAAACTACAAAGGGGCTTTTATATTTTGCATAATCTAACTCAAGATTAGTATATGATTTATAAAAACCAAATCTTAAACCTTTGATTTTTCTTTTTTTTGCACCAACATTAATGTATTTTGTTGTCGTGGTGTAAGTTGTTGAGCTTGAAGATAATGTTACAGGCAAACTGGCATCAAAAGTTTTATCAGAAAAATGGTAAGTGGCTATTAATTCTGAAAAAGAATGATGTTTTGGTCCACCGTTTGCATTTGGATCAATTAAAGAAATTCTGGATGAAGCCTCAATTGTAGCCAATTTTTTAAAGGTATAATTTACTCTTGCCCCTACACCAACATTGACGAAACTTACACCGTATAAATCCATAAATGCTGGATCTAATGTAATTTTTAAAGGTGCAACTTTATTAGGATCATCGAACACTTTTTTATAAGATACATTTTGTGCAATTCCTGTAAGACTTGATAAAAGTACTAAAACAGTAAAACCTAGCTTTTTCATAATTTTGATTTGTTAAAGATTATGATGCAAATCTATTGGCTTTCAAAACGATGTGAAATAGTGCAGATGCACCATGATAAATTAGTATTTTGTGCAAAACTTGTTGATATTTCAAAAAAATACTTATTTTTAACTTTCAAACGCAATATTTTTTCATGAAAAAGATTTTAATTCTACTATTTCTGAGCAGTTTTTCTTTTGCTTTTAATCAAATAAATGATGA